>JAYUCX010000040.1:0-11077 GCA_043740145.1 Gammaproteobacteria bacterium | reverse complement strand
GCCGGTTGCGCGCGATAGGTGCCGCACAGACGATCCCACAGCGAGATGGAGAACCCGAAATTGGAATTGGTTTCGTTAACGACGCTGGAATGATGCACCCGATGCATGTCGGGCGTGACGATAATTAACCTGAGCCAGCGGTCTATTTTCTCCGGCAGATGCACATTGCCGTGGTTGAACACCGACGCGCCATTCAGCACCACCTCGAAGATCAGTACCGCCCAAGGCGGCGCACCCAGCGCGGCGACGGCGGCCATCTTGTACAGCATGGACAAAAAAATCTCCACGGGGTGAAAGCGCACGCCGGTGGTGAGATCGAAGTCCAAATCGCTGTGATGCACGCGATGCAGCCGCCAGAAGATAGGCACGGAGTGCGACAGCACATGTTGTAAATAGAGCGCGAAGTCGAGCAACAGCCAGGCGAGTAGGAATTCCAGCCAGTATGGCCAAGACGTTAGATTAAACAAACCCCAGCCATGCTGCTCGGCGTAGAGTGCCGTGGCAAATGCCCCCATGCCCAACAGCAGGCGCAGCGCCAGCACATCCACAGCGAGCAGCGAGAGATTGGTAAGCCAGTGCCGGCTCTTGGGCTGAGTAGATGAGCGGCGCGGGCGCCTGGTCTCCCACAACGCCATGACGATGAATACGGCAATAAAACTGCCAAAGCGGATTGCGGTTTCCATTTAAGAACAGTATCAAGTAGCAAGTGGCAAGTGGCAAGGTGCAGGGCATAGCGGGTTTCGGCGCGAGGGTGTTCGCGCCTCACCTTGCTACTGTTTTTATGGAGCGGGTGATGGGAATCGAACCCACGCTATCAGCTTGGGAAGCTGAAGTTCTACCATTGAACTACACCCGCATAATGCAAATTTTATCATAGCCCGAGCAGCGGGGAGCTAGGCTTTGTCAAACAACCCCCGGATAAGCTCGGCGTGACGCTCCATCACCTGGGCGCGTTTGAGTTTTTGGGTGAGGGTCAGCAGGCCGTTCTCGACAGTCCACGGGTCCAGCAACAGGACCGCGCGCCGTACCTTGGCATAGGCCGGAAAGCCGCGTAATTGTTCCGCCACTCGCGCGAGGGTAGCGCTCTGCGTGCGGTTGTCCGTAAGGCTCGCGCGATCAAGCGGGTCGAGCTTGAGATGTTTGGCGAACCCGGCCCACTGCTCCGGGTTCAGCACCAGTAACGCACCGAGCCAGGCCTGGCCCTCGCCGACGATGAGCGCCTGCTCGAACAGGGGATCGAGAGTAATGGCTGCCTCCATGTCGGTAGGCGGCACCTTCTCGCCGTTGGACAGCACCAGGATATCCTTGATGCGGCCGGTGAGATAGATGTGATTATTAATGATGCGCGCCTGATCGCCAGTGTGCAGCCAGCCGTCGGCATCAATCATCTGACAGGTCGCCGTGTGATTGTTCCAATAGCCCTGCATCACGCCTGGGCCTCTCGCCAGCAATTCGTCCTGCTCGCCGATGCGCACCTCCATACCCGGGATGGGTATGCCGACGCTGGCAGGATCGTTGTCGTCCAACCGGTTGCCGCTGATGAGCGGGCTTGTTTCAGTGAGTCCGTAGCCCTGCGCGATGGGTAGCCCCAAACCGATAAACATGCGCGCAACCGGGGCCGGCAGCGCAGCGCCGCCGTTCGCGGCCCAGCGCATACGCCCGCCGAGCCGGGCCAGAAACTTGCGCGCCACCAGTCGCTCCAGCAGCGGCCAAAGTAGCAACAACGGGCTGCGTTGCGCCCGGCCTTGGGCAACTTCGAAGCGCCGCCAGCCGACTTCGATCGCCAGGTGGAATAAACGGCGCGCCAGCCAGGAACGTTTTTGCAGCTGACTCTGAACCCGGGTATAGATACGCTCGAAGACCCGCGGCACACAGATCATTACAGTAGGACGAACCGCCGACAAGTCTTCGGCAAGCTGCGGGATGGAGCGGCAATACGCGACTGTGGCGCCTGCCATCATGGGCGCATAATAGCCCAGACAGCGTTCGAAGGTGTGAGACAACGGCAACATGGACAAGAATACGTCGTGCGGATAGATATCCAACAGGTATAGCCCGCCGGCGGCGCTGGTCAGCATATTGCGGTGACTCAGCATCACGCCCTTGGCCCGCCCCGTCGTGCCGGAGGTATACACGATGTAGGCAAGCTGCTGCGGGCCGTGGTCGTGGGGTTCCACTGCGGCCCCGGCGGCTTGCGTAAGCCAGCCCGACAGGTCCTGTACCCTCACGTCTTCGTTAAATTGCCGCCCACTGGCGCCGATGAGAATACGGCTGAGACCCGCCAATGGCTTCACCGCCGCCTGCAGGCGCCGCCATTGCGTGGCATCCTGCACCAATAGTAACTTGGCTGCGCTATCGTCCAACATATAGGCGATGTTGTGGGGCCGGTCATCGGTATAGAGCGACACCACGACCAGCCCCAGCGACAGCGCAGCCTGCTCAAAAATCACCCACTCCCTGCTGTTGCGCATCAAAATCGCCACACGGTCGCCCGGTTGGAGATCCTCGCACGCCAGCGCCGCGCGCCAGCGCGTAACCTCACCGGCCGTCTCCGCCCAGGTAATGTCTACCCATGCCCCGGTGGCCTTGTCGAAGCCGCGATAGGCCGCCGCCTGCGGGCTGCGGTGCACCCGCTCACGGAACAGGCCATCGAGGGTGCGCGCCTCGTCCACCGGAATGATGTCCTTTATCCATTGCGTCATGAGGCGGATACCTTCAAAATATTAAGTTGTTAGTAATGCGGCCTCGGCCGTGTGAGGGGTGGCTCCATGGGTTTTATCGAAATCTTTGTCAATGGTCAAGCGCGCCAAGTGCCCGAGGGCTGTAACGTCTCGCGCCTGCTCGAAGAGTTGGACCTCACTGGCCAGCGCATCGCCGCCGAGGTCAACCGGGAGATCGTGTCGCGCAGCCATTACCCCTTGCACACCCTGCACTCCGGCGATCGGCTGGAGATCGTGCGCGCCATCGGAGGTGGTTAAGTCAATTTGATTTCGCACCGCACGGTATAAAACCGTGCGGGCGACCAAAGGAGAGAATGGCGTCCCTCCCCTTTGGAAACCCCATCGCTTAAGGAGCCCGCGCAAGACTGCGGGAAATAAATTATGAATGCTGTATTAGCACCCCAAATACTTGAAGGCGACCCATTGATCATTGCGGGTAAGCACTATCGCTCGCGCCTGCTGGTCGGCACCGGCAAATACCGCGATCTCGACGAGACGCGCCGTACCATCGAGGCAAGCGGCGCGGAAATCGTCACCGTCGCGATCCGCCGCACCAACATCGGTCAAAATCCAAACGAGCCCAACCTGCTCGATGTTCTGCCGCCTAACAAATACACGATACTCCCCAACACCGCCGGCTGTTACACCGCCGAAGACGCAATTCGCACCTGCCATCTCGCGCGTGAACTGCTCGACGGCCATGACCTGGTCAAACTCGAAGTGCTCGGCGATCAAAAGACGTTGTTTCCCGATATCACCGAAACCCTCAAGGCCACCGAGATCCTGATTAAAGATGGCTTCAAAGTCATGGTCTACACCACCGATGATGTGCTCATCGCCAAGCGTTTAGAGGAACTAGGCTGTGTCGCGGTCATGCCGCTCGCCGCGCCGATCGGTTCAGGACTCGGCATACGCAACCCCTACAACATCCGCATGATTGTCGAAAACGCCAAGGTACCGATTCTGGTGGACGCAGGCGTCGGCACCGCCTCCGACGCGGCGATTGCCATGGAGTTGGGCTGCGACGGCGTGCTTATGAACACCGCCATCGCCGCGGCGAAGAACCCGGTGCTGATGGCCTCTGCGATGAAGAAGGCCATCGAGGCGGGTCGCGAGGCCTACCTCGCCGGCCGCATGCCACGCAAACTCTACGCCAGCGCCTCCTCTCCGCTGGAAGGAACATTTTTCTAGTTCAAGCACTCTCGTTAAAGCGCGAGAACCAGACGTAAACCTTCTTCCAGCTCTTGCAACAGCTTAGCCGGTAACTTACCGGTCTTCTCGGTTAAATACGACTTATCAACAGTGATGAGTTGGGAAACATCGATGATCGAATCCTTCTTCAGCCGGGCGATTTTGGTGGGAAGTAAAACATTACCCGGTGCATCAGCCAGCCTGATATTAGAGGTAATCACTGCGGCAATAACGGTGCTGATGCGGCTTTGGTTAAAACTGTCTGACTGGACGATAACAAGCGGGCGGCGAAAACCCGGAGAAGATCCGTTCGGCTCGGGAAGTGAGGCCCACCATATCTCTCCCCGCTTGATCATCGCTTTTTCATGGCCAAGGTCTTGAATTGCAGCCGCTCCACAGCCTTGTCCAGCCCGGCTGACTGTGTGTCCGCTCCATAGATCTGATTAAGGCGCTCCGTCACACCATCAGTAGAATATCGTTTAATAAAGGCCAGCACCGCGGTGGAGTACAACTCACTGCGCGACAGCCCCAGGCGGCGGGCCAGTCGCTCGGCGGATTGAAAAATAGGTTCTGGAATCGAGATGGCGGTTTTCATAAACCGAGTATAACAATAGTTATACCTGAGTCAATAGCGTAAGGAACCTCTGATTAATCAGAGGTTCCGTGCGGTGCAGGGATGCACCGCCATACCTCAAACACGTACGTGTTTGAGGTATGAAGAAAAACAAAAATCACACTTTTTGTTTTTCGTCTCTGAAAAATCCATGGATGGATTTTTCAGAGTTTCCGTAACAGTACAGCAAACAATTCGCGCGATGCCCAGTATGTGGATATATTAACGCCATGCAACCCACCGCCAAACCACCACGCACCGTCCGCAGCTACGTGCTGCGCCAGGGGCGCATGACGCCCGCTCAGCGCGAGGCGCTGGACACGCTTTGGGGGCGTTACGGCGTAAATCTGACAGATACAGCTCTTGATCTCGATGCCTTGTTCGGAAGGCACGCTCCGCACGCGCTGGAGATCGGCTTTGGCATGGGCGATGCGCTCGCGGCCATGGCTCAAGCCCATCCTGAGCAGGATTATCTTGGCATCGAGGTGCACCGTCCCGGCGTAGGCAGCCTGTTGCGGCAGATCGAACAGCAGGGCTTAAGCAATGTGCGCGTGATGTGCACCGATGCGGTGCAGGTGCTGGAACAGCAAATTCCTGACAACAGTCTCGATGCAGTACATTTATTCTTTCCCGATCCGTGGCCGAAACACCGTCATCACAAGCGTCGCCTGGTACAGGCAACGTTTGTGTCACTAATCGCACAGAAGCTTAAACCCGGCGCATGCTTTCACTTTGCCACTGACTGGCAAGAATACGGGGAACAGGTCATGCAGCTTTTGAGTAACGCGCTCGAGTTCGTTAACGCCTCAGGTGCAGGCAATTACTCGCCTCGGCCGGATTATCGCCCACTCACCAAATTTGAACGGCGTGGCCAGCGTCTCGGTCACCAAGTTTGGGACTTGGTGTTTTATAAACGGACGGATTGATGGCGACAGGCCTAGCCT
Organism: Gammaproteobacteria bacterium; assembly: GCA_043740145.1. Lineage (GTDB taxonomy): Bacteria > Pseudomonadota > Gammaproteobacteria > SURF-13 > SURF-13 > JACPZD01. The sequence goes on along the minus strand of JAYUCX010000040.1, from coordinate 5,609 downwards.
TGCAGCGAAGTGCGCGCCAGCACCCATACATCAATTCTTTCCACACCCGTCTTGCGCAGTGTCGCGGCCAATTCCTGCACGGTGTGACCGGTAGTCATCACGTCATCCAGAATCGCCACATGCCGCGCTGCTATGGGCCGTGTAACGCGAAACGCACCTTTGATATTTTTACGCCGCTCGGCGGCGGGCAGTAACGATTGCGCCGAGGTCTTACGCACCCGTTCACAACTTTTATAGTCCACCGGAATGCTCAAACTGCGCGCGATGGGCCGGGCGATTTCCAGGGCCTGATTAAAGCCGCGTTCCCGCAGCCGAGTGCGATGCAACGGCACGGGAATGATGAGTTCCGGCATCGTTTTTACCTCGGACTTGAGATGCAGCGCCATTAATTCGCCCAACGCGCGCGCGAGGTGAAGTTGGGCCTGAAACTTCAAGCGCAGAATCAGATGATCGGCCGGATAGGCATATCGGAACAGACTGACCGCAGCGTCATAAGCGGGCGGGTCTTGCAGGCACTGCCCGCAGAGCGTCGCTCCCGGCGTCCTGCCTCCCGCGACATTAGTACATCCCTGTACGTCATCGGCCGCGCTGGGCAGCGGCAAGGCGCAGCGTGCGCACGCGGGGGCATTATAAGGAAGCTTAGCCGCACAGCCCACACACAGGTCGCCCTCTTTAACCGGGCTATTGCACAGAACACAAGCAGGTGGATACAACCAGTGTTGTATCTTTTTTGTCCAATTGTTAACCGAAAGACTCATATCAGGTTGACAGCCCTGTTGCTGACGCTATGATGCACTGATTATGAACTATCCCAATGCGGCCTTCGAGCCCCCTGAGACCGGCACTCAGAATACCCTTAAGAAGATCAGCCTTGCGGAGATTGAGGCGCTGTTTGAACTGCCGTTTAGCGATTTACTGTTTCGCGCCCAGACCGTTCACCGCCTACACTTCAATCCCAATGAGGTGCAACTCTCCACCTTGATTTCCATCAAGACCGGCGGTTGCCCGGAGGATTGCGGCTATTGCCCGCAGGCGGCGCGTTATCACACTGGTGTAGAAAATCAGGCATTGCTCCCGCTGGAAACGGTATTAGAAGCCGCCCGCGCCGCCAAGGCCAATGGCGCAACGCGCTTTTGCATGGGCGCGGCCTGGCGCGGACCGAAACAAAAAGACTTGGCGCCGGTCATAGCGATGGTCAAGACCGTGGGCGAACTGGGCCTGGAGACCTGCGCCACGCTCGGCATGCTGCAAGACGATCAGGCCGAGCAGCTCAAAGAGGCCGGGCTTGATTACTACAACCACAACCTCGACACCGCCCCCGAATTTTACGGCGAGATTATTTCCACGCGCGATTATCAAGACCGTCTCGATACGCTGCAACAAGTGCGTGCGGCGGGGATTAAAGTCTGCTGCGGCGGCATCGTCGGCATGGGCGAGACGCGTCGCGAACGCGCAGGGCTCATCGCGCAATTAGCCCATATGGATCCGCACCCTGAAAGTGTGCCGATCAATAATTTAGTGCAAGTCGAGGGCACGCCGTTGTACGGCACAGAGGCGCTCGATCCTTTTGAATTCGTACGCACCATCGCGGTCGCGCGCATCACCCTGCCGAAGAGCAGGGTGCGCCTCTCCGCGGGCCGGCAGCAGATGCCGGAAACGATGCAGGCCTTATGCTTCCTCGCCGGGGCCAACTCCATCTTCTATGGCGACAAGCTGCTCACCACCGGCAATCCCGAGGCGCAGCAGGACAAAGTCTTGCTGGAGAAGTTGGGCATGCATCCAGCGTGAGACTGCGCCAACGTCTTGCCGATGAGCTAGAACTCCGTCGCCAGCAACACCTCTACCGCACGCGCCGCATTCTGCAAAGTCCGCAAGGCGCGGAGGTTGTCATAGACGGACGACACTATCTTTCATTTTGTAGCAACGATTATCTCGGCCTCGCCAACCATCCAGCCGTGGTCAAGGCCCTACAAGACAGCGCCACGCGCTATGGAGTAGGAAGCGGAGCTTCCCACTTGATCACGGGCTATAGCGCTGCACATCATGCCCTAGAGGAAGAACTGGCCGAGTTCACCGGACGACCCCGCGCCTTGTTGTTCTCCACCGGCTACATGGCCAACCTCGGTGTCATCGGCGCGCTGGCGGGTCCGCGCGATACGGTGTACGAAGACCGTCTCAATCACGCCTCACTTATTGATGCGGCGGTTTTATCCCGCGCCCGGCTGCGGCGTTATCAGCATGGCGACATGAGTATGTTACAGAATCAGCTTGTACACACTGACAAACTCGCGCTCATTGTCAGCGATAGCGTATTCAGCATGGATGGCGATCTCGCGCCGGTATCTGCGCTTGCGGAGTTGGCACGCAACTACAACGCCAGTCTCATGATAGACGACGCACACGGTTTGGGCGTGCTTGGAAAAACCGGCAGGGGAATCTTGGAGCAGCTGGCAATAAACCCAGATGATGTTCCGATTCTTATGGGTACGCTGGGCAAGGCCTTCGGCGCCTTTGGCGCGTTTGTCGCGGGGAGTGAAGAGTTGATCGAGACACTTATTCAGCAGGCGCGCAGCTATATTTACACCACCGCGCTGCCACCCGCGATCGCCGAGGCGGCGCGGATGAGCCTTAAGCTCTCACAGAGCGAGCAGTGGCGGCGCGAACATTTGTTCTCGCTCGTCGCATATTTCCGCAAGGGCGCTACTCAACTTGGTCTACCTCTTTCACCCTCTGCAACCCCCATCCAGCCGCTCATCGTTGGTGAGAGTGAGCAGGCGCTCACGCTCAGCGAAAAATTATATGCACGCGGAATAGTGATCAGTGCGATCCGCCCGCCGACCGTACCTAAAGGCCAGGCGCGTCTGCGCATCACGCTTTCCGCCGCGCATAGTGAACAGCACGTAGACCGTCTGTTGGAAATCTTGGCCGAAGTTGTTGCCGCATGAGCCTGTTTAGCGAAACGCTGGGCAACGGACCGGACATAGTGCTGCTGCATGGCTGGGGATTGCATGGCGGGGTATGGGAGGAAGCGGCCGCGCAACTTGCAAAAGATTTCCGCGTCACCTGCATAGACTTCCCGGGTCATGGACGCAGCGCAGCGGTGCCTGAATCTTACACACTGCAAACTCTCGTCGAACGGATCTTGTCCGTTGTACCTCAGCAAGCAATATGGCTCGGCTGGTCACTCGGCGGGATGCTGGCCATGCAATTCGCCGCGATCCATCCTGAACGTGTGACAAAACTGATCTTGGTCACGAGTACCCCCAAGTTCACACGTTCTGCTGATTGGTCTCACGGCATCAGCTCAGAGGTGTTTGAACAATTTGCGCAAGAACTGGAACACGACGCCAAAAAAACGATAAGGCGATTTCTCGCATTGCAATTACGCGACAGCGAACGGGCGCACGAAAGCCTTGCCGCCCTAAACCATGCCGTATTTCGCCACGGCCTGCCCGCAATGGCGGCTTTACGGGGAGGGTTAAACATTCTGCGTGATGCCGATCTGCGCGCTCATCTGGCGCGCATCACCTCACCGGCGCTGGTGATCGCTGGTGAACGTGACCAGTTGATCCCATTACAAGCCGGTGACTATTTGGCGGCGAATTTGCCGAATGGAAAATTATTCACCCTGCCGAAGTCGGGACATGCGCCGTTTCTTTCACATCCCTCTGAGTTTTTCCAAGCCCTCAACGAATTTTTATATGACTGAACTTCCTGAACTCTACCGGCTCGATAAAAGGCTCATGCGGCGTGCTTTCGAGTGCGTCGCGTGCGGGTATGATAAAAATGCGATGTTGCAGCACGAAGTGGGCCGCCGCATGCTGGAACGTCTCGACCTGGTGCGCCTGAAACCGGCCTTCATACTCGATGCCGGAGCCGGCACCGGCGCACACAGCAAGGCGCTCGTCCAGCGTTATAACGGCGCCACCGTCATCGCCCTGGACATCGCCCACGGCATGCTGCTCGAGGCGCGCAAGCGGGTTTCGTTTTTAAGCAAATGGTTTACTCATCGCCAAGCCTTTGTTTGTGGTGACATTGAATCGCTGCCGCTCACTACCGCCAGTGTAGACATGATCTTTTCCAATCTCAGTTTGCAGTGGTGCAACGACCTGGATCGAGCGTTGAGCGAATTTTGTCGGGTGCTCAAGCCCGGTGGTCTGCTGATGTTTTCTACCTTCGGCCCCGACACGCTCAAAGAGCTACGCGCGAGTTGGAGCAAAGTGGATCAGTATAGTCACGTGAACGCCTTCATGGATATGCATGACATCGGCGACGCCCTTGTGCGTGCGCGCTTCGCCAATCCGGTGATGGATGTGGAGCGTTATACGCTGACCTATCCTGACCTCAATAAATTGATGCGCGATCTGAAAAACATCGGTGCACACAACGTCATGGCGGGCCGCCCGCACGGACTCACCGGCAAGGGGCGTCTACAGCGGCTTATAGCCGCTTATGAGGCTTATCGCAAGGAAGGGATCTTGCCGGCGAGTTATGAGGTCGTCTACGGTCACGCATGGGTGCCGGAAACCACAGTCCGGCAAAAAGCTCAGGGCGGCGTAGTCAAAATTCCGCTTGCCAGTTTGCGCGGACGCAAAGTGGCATGACAGGCGGTTTTTTCATCACCGGCACCGACACGGATGTGGGCAAGACCTGGGTAACGCTGGGCCTGCTGCGGGCGTTCGCCGTCGCGGGCTATCATACGGCGGCTATGAAACCCGTAGCCTGTGGGGTAGTCGAGACCAGTGAAGGCTTACGCAACGAAGATGCCTTGCTGTTGCAACGGCAGGCCACCTTGCCGCTCGGCTATGAAGAGATCAACCCGTACCTGTTTCATCCGCCGATCGCCCCGCACCTTGCCGCGCAAGACACCGGGGTACGCATTGACCTCTCGCATATCAAAGCGCTGTATGACAATGTCGTACAGCGCGCGGACGTAGTGGCTGTGGAAGGCGTGGGCGGTTGGCTGGTGCCGCTCAGTGAGAATGAGACCAGCGCGGACTTAGTTGAGCAACTAGGTTTGCCCGTGATTCTGGTCGTAGGATTGCGCTTAGGTTGTCTGAATCATGCTCTACTCACGGTCGAGAGCATTTTGCATAAAAATATAACGCTCGCAGGCTGGGTGGCGAATTGCATCACTGCGAATATGCCCCAACAGGCGCGGAACATCGAGGCCTTGCGGGCACGGATTTCTGCGCCCTTGTTGGGCACTATCCCTTATCTTGCAGCGTTAGATCCAAACAGGATCGCCACGTTGCTTAAGCTTCCTGACTCGGCGTAAGTCACCTTCAAGGATTAAGCATCAAGCGACCAGCGCCGCCTTCAGTTTTTTGATGGCGTTGTTTTCAAGCTGCCGGATGCGCTCAGCAGAGACCTTGTGGCGCTTGGCGAGATCCTGCAGGGTGGACTTCTTGTCGGCCAGCCAGCGCCGCGCCAGAATGTCACGGCTGCGTGGATCGAGATTGGCGAGGGCGTTACGAAGCTGCTCGCCGCCGCTTTCGGCGGTATCCTGTTCCTCGACCTGGGTTGCCGGATTCATACGCAAATCTTGCAGATAGGCGGCGGGCGCGAAGTTGGGCGCCTCATCTTCATCGTCCTCGTCGGCATCGAAC
>JAYUCX010000039.1:0-11159 GCA_043740145.1 Gammaproteobacteria bacterium | reverse complement strand
CTACCGGGTATTGAATCTCGCCGTGTTCCACCCAGAAGCCGGCCACGCCGCGCGAATAATCGCCGGTGACGGTGTTAACGCCCATACCGATCAGTTCGGTGACCAGCAAGCCCTTTCCCATCAGTCGCAACAGCCCGTCTAAATCATAGCTGCCCGGGTCAATAAACAGATTGTGCACCCCGCCCGCATTGCCGGTGGTCTGCATGCCGAGCTTGCGCGCCGAGTAACTGTCGAGCACGTAGGACTCCAGCACACCGCCGCGCACGAAGTCGTGCGCGCGGGTAGCTACGCCTTCGTTGTCGAAGGGCGCGCTGCCCAGGGCCTTTTTGAGGTGCGGTTGTTCGTGTATATGTACGTGGGCCGGGAAGATCTGTTTACCCAAGTGATCGAGCAAGAAGGAAGCCTTGCGGTAGAGGCTGCCGCCGCGGATGGCGCTCATGAGGTGCGACACCAGACTGGTGGCCGCCGGGGCCTCGAACACCACAGGCGCCTGGCGGGTGCTGAGTCTTCTGCCGTCCAGACGGCGCAAGGTGCGTTGCGCAGCGTGCTCGCCGATTCGTCCGGGAGTTTCCAATTCGTTGTGATCGCGGGCCACGCTGAACCAGTAGTCACGTTGCATGCCGCTCTCGCTTTGGCCGATGACCGCGCAACTCAAGCTGTGGCGGCTGGTAGGGTAGCCGCCGATAAAGCCGTGGCTGTTGCCGTAAATGTTCAGTCCTTGGTGACTGGAGAGACTCGCCCCTTCGGAGTTGGTGATGCGTTTATCCAGGGTACGCGCGGAATCTTCGCATTCGGTGGCGAGCGCAATCGCGTGTTCGGCGCTGACCTGCCAGGGATAATAGAGATCGAGATCGGGAATCTCGCGCGCCATGAGTGCGGCGTCGGCGAGGCCCGCGCAATCATCCTCTGCGGTGTAACGGGCGATGTTACAGGCGGCGCGCACCGTCTCCTTGACGGCCTGGGCGCTGAAGTCGGAGGTGCTGGCCGATCCCTTGCGATGGCCGAAGTAAACAGTTACACCCAGGCCCTTGTCACGATTGTGTTCGATGGTCTCCACCTCACCCAGGCGTACCGTGACCGACAGGCCCGACTCGATGGTGAGCCCCGCTTCCGCGCTGGTCGCGCCTTGAGAGGTGGCCTCAAGCAGGAGATCGTGAACCAAACCCTGAAGCTGGGCGGCATCCCAGAGGGCCTCAGAGGGCGTGTTAGCAGGGTTTAAGATAAGTGACATAGCGTGTAAATTTTAGCATGTCATAGCCGGGCGTGTGGTTAAATGTAAAGTTGCGGCAGGGCAGGTATATGGCTGAAGACGAAGGATTCGGGCTCGAACAAAAGAGCAAATCCCAACTCAAGCGGGAGATGATCTCTGTGCAAGACTTGGGTGAGGAGCTGGTGGAATTACCCACCCGGCTCTTGCAGAGATTTGATCTGCCGGAGAGCCTGCTTAATGCCATCGAGGCGGCGCGCGGCATCACCAGCCGCGGGGCGCGCAAACGCCAGCTGCAATACATCGGGCGTTTGATGCGCGAGGTGGACGCGGAGCCGATCCGCAAAACCATGGACGACATCAAGCACCGGCAGGTCCATGCCGCTCAGCAACTGCACCTGATCGAGCGCTGGCGTGAGCGCTTGCTGAACGAGGGTGACGGCGCCGTCCAGGCGCTTTGTGAGGAGTATTCCGAGACGGATCGGCAGCGTGTCCGCCAGTGGTTGCGTGCGGCGGAGCAGGAGAAGGCGGCGAATAAATCACCCGCGGCGGTACGGGCGTTGTTTCAATATTTACGCGGTCTGATGATGCCAGAGTAGGCCGGATGAATTCGGCCCTACATATAACCGCTCAGCCTACCCGGCCAGCCAAGGTCATGAGGGCGATAATCACCACCCACGCGACTAAGGTGCGCCACACCAGGGCTTGGGCGGACTTGATATGCGAGACCTCAGCCTGTACGTCGGTCGCTCCCGGCTTCTTGCCTCCCGCGACACTAGTGCCTCCCTGCACGTCGTTGTCCTGAGGGGCTTCGCGTAGGCTTTCGGCGTCGAGATGCAGGGCGCCCATGCCGCTCGCCAGAAGTACCTGCACGGACGATTCTTCCCATTTCTCCGCCTTCCCCGCGGAACCGCGCCAATTGCCTATGGCGTCCACAAAGCTGCCGCTTACCGCATACCCCACCGCCACCAGACGCGCCGGTATCCAATCCAAGATGGCGTGCAGACGCTGGGCGGCTTGGGCGAATTCAGAGGCCGGGTGTTCCTTGCCGGTGAAGTTTTTAAGTAGTGCGGAGAGCCGATAGAGCGTCGCACCGAGCGGCCCGAGCACGCCGAACCAAAACAGCACGGCCATGATGCGCTCGTTTCCCTCTACCAGGATGGACTCGGTGACCGCCTGACTCAACTGAAAATTCTGACTCGGGATTTGCTGATGCAGGATGTCGGCGGCGCTGCGCTGTGCGGCCTCGATATCGCCCGACTCGCGGGCGTCAATATAGGCCTGTACCTGATCGTCCAGATTTTTGGGGCCGAGACAGTACCACAGCACCGCCACGCCGAACGGGAAGGCCAGGAGTGGGTGCACCCTGCCCAACAGATAGTCCACCAGCGCAACAAGAAACACGGGAAGCGCGACGATCAACAGCACGCCCAGCGAACCGTTGGCGATCGCCTTCAACTGGAAGCGTATCGAGTTAGCGAATTCCAGGAACCACTCAAAGCGGCGCACGCCCTGCCATGTGGCGAAGGCCTTGTCTATTCCCAGGCTGATCAGAATGGCAATCAAGATCACGACATGCGCGCCCTTGTTAGAGTTGACGTAATGATAGCGGGATCGGGGCTATGTTGCACGGAGATGATTGTAAACCTCAGACGGCTTGGAGGGAACTCTTTTTAGGGTACCCTTTACGTTATAGCAAGCTGCGCAGGCGCTCCCAATCAAAGCTCGGTCCGGGGTCGGTCTTGCGCCCGGGCGCGATGTCGCTATGCCCCACGATACGCTTCGGGGTGATCCCGGGATAGGCAGCCATCAGCGTGCGCGCCACCTCGGCCAGCGCCGCATACTGCTCGGGCTCGTAGGGGTGATCGTCGCTTCCCTCCAGTTCGATGCCGATGGAAAAATCATTACAGGCCGTGTGCCCCTCAAAGCAGGATTCCCCCGCGTGCCAGGCGCGCAGATGCAGCGGCACAAACTGGAGGATCTCGCCGCCGCGGCGGATGAGCAGGTGGGTGGAGACCTTCATCCCGCAGATATCCGCGAAATACGGGTGGGCTTTCGGATCGAGGGCGTTCAGGAACAACGACTCGATATGCGGCCCGCCGAATTCACCCGGCGGCAGGCTGATATTGTGAATCACCAGCAGGTCTATGTCGCTGTCCGCAGGCCGCGCATCGCAATTCGGGGAGGGGGATTGTTTCGCCGCGTCCAGCAGGCCGGTGGAAGAATCGAGCCGCATGACGAGAGGACTTTTTTGCATCGGTATATCTCTGTATTCGGGGTATGCTGCATGGTAACGTGTACAGTACGCTAACAGCTTATCCGTAAAGCGCAAGGGCTATGTGAGGAAACAATGATGTGCCAACTCGCTGCTTATCTTGGTCCGAGACTGATGCTTGCAGAAGTCACGGGGCTTATGGAGTCCGGATTGGGGCGCGACGCCTATGGGTTTGGCTTAGGCTGGTATGCCCCCGACGGTTCACCGGCGGTCTATACCCGCAGCAAGCCGCCCGCGTGGGACAAGAATCTGCCGCACCTGGAGCGTAGCTTGAATAGCAACCTGTGGCTCGTGCATTTCCGGCTTGAGGCGGCGCAGGCCGCCTCGCATCAAACGGGTCCGCAGCCTTACTGCGACGACGAATTTATCTTCGGCCACTGCGGCGCCATTGAAGGTTTCCGGGACCGGCTGAGGCCGTTAATGAGACAGTTCATGGCGCCCGAGGTCGAGGCCGAGATTGGTAGCACAACGGCTTCGGAATATCTATTCGGCCTGCTGCGTCATCTGCTGCAGGACGACGACGAGATCTCCTTGGATCAGGCATTGGGCCAGATGTTTGAATTGCTGGATGACTGGCTGGAGAATGAAGTCGCGCTGCTTAACATTGTTTTATCCGACGGCGAGACCTTGTGCGCCGCGCGTCACGCCATCAATGCCGAATGCGCGCCGCTCTATTTCACCACCGACGTGGACGATTATCCCGGCGCGCAGCTTATCGCCTCCTCGCCGCTCACCGCTTCCGCATTTTGGCAGCCGATACCCGAGCATCATCTGCTGATACTCGATCCCGCGGCGCCGCCGGAGCTGGCGGCGCTTTAACAGTATGTTGAAAAAAGCCATCCCTGGCCTTTTCCAACTCGGCCGCTCCTGCGCATCCCTGCGCCCGCGACATTGGGGCTTCCTGCCCGGCACAAAGCAAAAAACGTGGTTTTTGCTTTGCTCCATTTTTCAAGCACATAAACCGTGCTTGAAAAATGGCGGTGCTTGCGGCGCTTTCGCATCCTGCGTCGCTTGCAAGCCCGGGGCAAGCCATCCCTGGCTTGCCCGCTTGCTGCTTCGCAGCTCGCCCGTGCACCGCACGCAGGCTGTTTTTCAACAGCCTGCTAAGCAGATCACAGCACCGGCGCCTGCATGATCCAGGGTATCTTTGAACAGTTATTGATTCTGCTCGCCGCCGCCGTGGTGGTGGTGGCGCTGTTCAGGCGTTTCAACCTTCCTCCCATCATGGGCTATCTGTTTGTCGGAGTACTGGTCGGCTACCCTGGCTTGCCCTGGCTTTCTATGTCCGCTGATACCCATTTCCTGGCAGAATTTGGCGTGGTGTTTTTGATGTTCACCGTTGGCCTGGAGTTTTCTTTGCCGAAGCTGCTGGCCATGAAGGGTACGGTGCTGGGCCTGGGCGGCGCGCAGGTATTGATCAGCACAATCATTGTGGCGGTAGGCGCCTGGCTGCTCGGCATGCCGCCGCAGGGCGCCTTCGTGGTGGGTGGCATACTCGCCATGTCGTCCACCGCGATTGCAAGCAAACAGCTCGCCGAACAACTGGAATTCAACTCCCGCCACGGCCGGTTCGCCATCGGCATCTTGTTGTTCCAGGATCTGGCGGTGATTCCCTTTTTAGTCATTATTCCTGTCTTGGCGAGCAGCGCCGCCGACTCCGTTGCATTGACGTTGGCCGAAGGGCTGCTCAAAGGTATAGCGGTATTTTTCCTGCTACTTGCCGCAGGACGCTGGATGTTGCGCCCATTGTTCAGGGTCATCGCCGCCGGCCGCTCTACCGAACTGTTTATGCTCACGGTGCTGCTGGTTACGCTCAGCGCCGCCTGGTTTACGCAACAGATGGGGCTCTCCATGGCCCTGGGGGCGTTTCTCGCGGGCATGTTTATCAGCGAAACCGAGTTCCGGCATCAAGTGGAAGCGGATATCCGCCCCTTCCAGGATGTGTTGCTGGGGTTATTTTTCATTACCGTCGGGATGCGGCTCGATATCTCGGTATTGCCGCAGATCTGGTATTGGGTGCTGCTGCTGGTGGCCGCCATCGTGATCTTCAAGACCTTGCTGATTATGGGCCTGGCTTTGTTGGCGAAGATGGAGCGGGGCGTCGGGCTGCGCGCCGGCCTGGCGCTCGCCCAGGCCGGTGAGTTCGGTTTTGTAATGTTGTCGTTAGCCACCGATTATAAATTGATGGGAGATCCTGCCGGTCAGATCATTCTGGCTTCGGTCATTTTGAGTATGGCCTTGGCGCCCCTGTTGATCCGTTATAACGGCGCGCTGGCAAAGAGATTTCTCGCCTTGAGTTACGGACAAGGCCGTTTACAAATGGAGGGGCGGATCAGCGAAAGCACCCAAGGCATGAACCAGCACGTCATTATCTGTGGCTATGGACGGGTGGGCCAAAACATCGCCCGCATCCTGGAACAGGAGGGGTTTGAATTCGTGGCGCTGGACCTCGATCCGCTACGGGTGGGCGAGGCGCAGGATGCCGGCGATCCGGTTCACTATGGAGATTCAGCGCGCCGCGAGATACTGCAAGGGGCGGGCTTGATCCGCGCCCGTGCGCTGGTAGTGAGCTTCGGTGACATGCCGGCGACGTTTAAGATACTTGAACACATCCGCCGCCTGCGTCCGGACATGCCCGTGCTGGTGCGCGCCCGCGACGATTCTGAGCTGGAACGGTTGCTCAAGGCGGGCGCCACCGAGGTGGTGCCGGAGACGCTGGAGGCAAGTCTCATGATTGCATCGCAATTACTGCTGTTGCTCGAGGTGCCCATTTCCAGTGTGGTGCGACGGGTGGGTGATGTGCGCAGCGACCGCTATCGCTTATTGCGGGGTTTCTTCCCCGGACAAGATCATTACGCGTTGGGTCAACCTGAAAGTCAGAGCGAACGCCTGCATTCGGTCGTGCTGCCGGAAGGCGCGTATACGGTAGGGCGCACTCTGGAGCAACTAGGCCTGGATAAGCTGAATGTGGTGGTCACGGCGGTGCGTCGTGGCGGGATCCGCGGCCCACAGCCCGAGCCTTACACCCAGTTGCGCGCGGGCGACGTTTTGATTCTCTACGGCAACGCACATGCATTGGAGCGCGCCGAAGAGATTTTACTGAAGGGCTGACGCTAGGGAATCTCTGACTTAATCAGAGATTCATCAGGCTTAATGCGTGCGCTGTTGGGTGTTAGCTGCCGCGCCGGGTTTTACCAGGGGCAAACGGCGACTCGGCGACGCGCTTGCCCTCGTTTAGCAGATAATCGTAAAACGCGCGCGTCACCACCGACAACTGTTTACCGGCTGGGTATACCGCGTACCAATGGCGCTCTATGGGGAAGCCCTGTACGTCCAATACCGCCAGCGGGCCGCTTTCTCCCTCCAGCGCGAGGCAGTGACGCGACAATACCGATATTCCCAACCCACCCGCGATAGCCTGTTTGATGGCCTCGTTGCTGCCGATCTCCATCCGGACATTGATTTTAAGATGGTTTTTGTCAAACAAACGCTGCGCCGCCATGCGCGTGCCGGAACCTGGCTCGCGCATCAGAAACGGTTCCTTGGCGATGCGCTCCAGCGCAATGCGGCGTTTACCGGCGAGCGGATGATCGTGACGCGCGATGACCACCAGCGGATTTTCCAGAAATGGCTTGTAGACCATGTCTAGATTTTCCGGCGGTTGTCCCAAAATATACAAGTCATCCAGATTGTTGGCCAGCCGTTCCAGCACGCGCTCACGATTGGTAACCTTGAGCGACACCTCGATGCCCGGGTAACGCTGGCAAAACGGCCCCAGCGCACGCGGCACGAAATACTTCGCGGTAGTGATCGCCGCGATTTTGAGATGACCTTTTTTTAAACCTTTACGGTTGGCTATATCCATCTCGAAGCGCTCGATGCTGTCGAATATCTCGCGGCAGGTGGCATGCAGTGCCTCACCGGCGCCGGTGAGGTGGATGCGTTTACCGATCTGCTCGAACAACGGCATGCCCACCGTGTCGGTGAGCTGTTTGATCTGCATGGAAACGGTGGGTTGGGTGAGATGCAGCTCTTCGGCGGCGCGTGTAAAGCTCAAGTGGCGCGCGATGGCTGCGAACACCTTTAACTGGCGTAAGGAGGCGCGGCGCATGGGGGTGCCTGAATGATCCATAGATAATAATCTATCACAGTCATCATAAAACTTTAATTTTATTTATTGTACAGGCTAGGCATTATCCTGCCTATGCCGAAAAATATTCCGATACCGGCGGAAAAGCCGCAAAATGGAATCAAAGGTTTAAAGCACTGGCGCTATGATCTGCTGGCGGGTTTGCAGGTGGCGCTGGTGTCGCTGCCGCTGTCGCTCGGCATCGCCATCGCCTCCGGCGCGCCGCCGGTCACCGGGGTGATTTCGGCCATCATCGCCGGACTGATCTTCCCGTTCCTGGGCGGCGCCTATGTGACCATCAGCGGGCCGGCGGCGGGGCTCGCCCCGGCGCTGCTGGCGGGCATGATTATGCTCGGCGGCGGCGATCTCGCGGCGGGTTATCCGCTGCTGCTGGTGGCGATCTGCCTCACCGGCCTGCTGCAGATTGTGTTGAGCCTGTTCAATGCCGGGCGCTTCGCGCTGTTCCTGCCGGTGACGGTGGTGGAGGGGATGCTGGCGGCAATCGGCGCCATGATCATCATCAAGCAGGTTCCGGCGCTGCTGGGTGATTTCGTGCTGCCCGCGAAGAGCATGCTGGTGACGATTGCGAACCTGCCCGCAAGCTTCCTCAAGATCAATCCGGCCATCGCGTTGATCGGCGGCGGCTGCCTGTTTCTGATGTTCTACCTCAACCGCACGCGCCATACCTGGCTGCGGCGCATCCCGGCGCCGCTGTTCGTGGCGGGCATCGGCATCGGGCTCGGCTATTTATTGCAGCTCGATGCGAAGTATCTGATCGCCATGCCGCATAACATCATCGAGGGCGGCATCACCTTGCCGGCCTTCGACACGGTGTGGAACCGCACCGAACTGTGGTGGAGCGTGCTGCTGGTGGTAATCACGCTCACCCTGATTGACGGCATCGAGTCGCTCGCAACCATCGCCGCAGTGGACAAGATAGACCCCTACCAGCGCAAGTCGGACCCCAACGTGACGCTGCGCGCCATGGGCGTGTCGAATACGCTGTCGAGCATCTTCGGCGGACTCACCATCATCCCCGGCGGTATCAAGAGCCGCGCCAACATTGACGCCGGCGGGCGCACCCTGTGGGCCAACTTCTATAACGCGGCGTTCCTGATCGTGTTTCTGTTCCTCACCAAGGACCTGATCGCGCGCATCCCGCTCGCGGCCATCGGCGCGATCCTGGTCTACGTCGGCTGGCGGCTGTGCGAGATACGGGTGTTCCGCAAGACCTTCGCCATCGGGCGTGACCAGATCGTGATCTTCGTGGTGACGATCGCGGCGATTCTCGCCACCGATCTGCTGTTCGGGATACTGCTCGGGGTCGCGGCGGAGATCGCGCTGCTCGGATACCTGCTCACGCCATCGCTGCGCGCGGTACTGACTGGGCGGATAACCTTAGCTCAGTCGTTCAAGCTGCTGTGGGACAATCTCGCCGGGCTATTCCGCAGCCCGGTAATCAAGGTGAAGGAGGTCGCTACCGTACTTCCCTGTACGTCGGAGGATGGCGCTTCACTCCCGCACTACCGTATCTCGCTAGGCTCGATCGTGTGCTTTAATCTGCTGCCGCTGGACAAACTGTTGCAGACCATCCCGCCACAGGCGGGTATTACTCTTGCCGTCACCGAGTCCGGACGCATCATTGACCACACCGCGATGGAATACCTGCACCAGCTCCATGAGGAGTGCCTGCACGCGGGCCGGCCGTTCGAAATCCAGGGTCTCGAGAACTTCTACCAATTCACCCGCCACGCGCTGTCGGCGCGCATGCATGACGCGAAGCTCGTCAAGGAGAAGGCGCGGCTGTCGGCGCGCGAACAGCAGATGGCCGAGGTGGCGCGGCGCCACGGCTTTCAGTTCGCGCCGGCCACGGCGGGCACGCTCAACAGCCACGACTTCGTGTACCTGCGCCGCGGGGCCGACCGCCAGGAGAGCAACGCGATGACCGGTGTCTATCGCGGCTGCGAGGTCAAGATATTCGACTACAGTCACACCGCCGCCCCGGACTACTACGCCGAGCACCGCCATACGCTCATCCAACTGCACTATCTTGAGGCTGGCGAGGCGCCATTGCCCAATCTTGTGATCACGCCCGGACACTATCTTGAGCGCTACCTGGTCGAGTACCAGGAGGTGGAGCTGGCGGGCCGCCCGGCGCTCGTCCGGCACTACCGCCTCTATGCGTTAGACCCGGTGCGCGCGCTGAGTTTTGTCGAAACCCATATCGAGCATCTTTTGCTCAATCATCCGGGCTGCTATGTCGAGATCCGTGGCAATGTTTTGCTGGCCTTCCGTCCTGATCAGGAACTTCTGTCGCCAGAGGCAATTGAGCACTTGCTTGATTTTGCCGAGGCGGTGGGCGGCGCGAGCAGATCGCAGTGACACGGGGATGCGCTAAACATCCTCGCCCGGTGGGCCTGGAGATGAAACATATATAGATAAAAATCTATGAATATCATTTTTATTATTGATTATTATTTATGATGATTTTTGCTTAATGTAAACATTAAAGGCGCTGCGCGTCAGCGATCCCCACGCAGAGTGGGCAGGTGCGGCGCTGAGCGACGCGGAATGTGTACGGTTTAACGATTGATCATTGATAAAGGGCTCCTCGAAAAATTCGAGACGCCCGTGCGGGGCAGGGATGCCTCGCCATTTTCGACCGAGTAAGCGGTTGAAAATGAAGCAAAGTGAAAACGACGTTTTTCGCTTTGTGCCGGGCAGGAAGCCCCAATGCCGCGGGCGCAGGGATGCGCAGGAGCGGCCGTGGAAAATTGTGCCAGGAAGGCACAATTCGAGATTACCTAAATATAAGTGGAGACCGTTATGGCGAAAGACGCAGATGTAGGAACGCTGAAGGAAGGCAAGGAGCGCTATAAAGCGGGCGTTCTTCCCTATGCCAAGATGGGTTATTGGGAGCCGGACTACAAGATCAAGGATACCGACTTTCTGGCGATGTTCCGCATTACCCCGCAAGAAGGTGTGGATCCAGTGGAAGCGGCGGCTGCCGTGGCCGGTGAATCCTCGACCGCGACTTGGACCGTGGTATGGACTGATCGCCTGACCGACGCGCCCCTGTACCGCGCCAAGGCGTACAAGGTGGATCCGGTGCCCGGCACCCCCGGCCAGGTCTTTGCCTATATCGCCTATGACATGGATCTGTTCGAGCCCGGCTCAATCGCCAACCTGACCGCGTCCATCATCGGCAACGTGTTTGGCATGAAGGCGGTGAAGGCGCTCCGTCTGGAAGACATGCGCATCCCGGTGGCCTACCTCAAGACCTTCCAGGGTCCGGCTACCGGCGTCATTGTCGAGCGCGAGCGTCTGGATAAATTTGGCCGTCCGTTGCTGGGTGCCACCACTAAACCCAAGCTCGGTCTGTCGGGCCGCAACTACGGGCGCGTGGTGTATGAAGGGCTGAAGGGCGGTCTGGATTTCATGAAAGACGACGAGAATATTAATTCTCAGTCCTTCATGCACTGGCGTGATCGCTTTTTGTATTGCATGGAAGCCGTCAACAAGGCGTCTGCTGCCACCGGTGAAGTCAA
>JAYUCX010000038.1:0-11162 GCA_043740145.1 Gammaproteobacteria bacterium | reverse complement strand
TGTGGCCTCATCCGATAGATCGAGTTCGGCCAGCAGCGTGGCGCTGTTACGAAGAAAGTTGCGCAGCGTCGCATTGATAAGCCCCTTGGCCCAAGGCTTGCCCAAGACCCTGCAGGCCGCGACCGTCTGATCCACGGCCGCATGCGCCGCCACCCGCAGGTAGAGCAGTTGATAGAGACCAACCAGCAGCAGCGCATGAATCGCCGCGTCTTCGATGGGTTTGTGCAGCACGCGCGCGGCCAGCGCCTCCAGGCGTAACCGCCAGCGCAGCACACCGTAGCAAAGTTCCTGCACCAGCCCCCGCGACCCTTCTTCGACTTCCGCCAGCACCGGCGGCAGCGCCTTATCGAGCGACCGTCCTTGCTCCAACACCTGGACTAGCACTCGAACTGCCGCGGCACGGGGGGTTGCGTGACTCTGTCCAGAATGCAGCGCAGTCGTCATTCCAGCCTGCATTCTTTCAGGTGTTGTGCATTGACAAAATCCGCTGCGATGACAGCTCGCCCGCCAGGAAGTTGCATTTCCAAGAGACGCAGCGTGCCTCGCCCCGTCGCGACATCAACGCCGTCCCGGCCGGTGCGCAAAATGCTCCCCGGCTCTGCATCAACCGTTTTATTTAAAGGCTGGGCGAACCAGATGCGCAGGGTGCGGGGTTCGCGGCCGGGGCAGTTCAGCGTGGCCTGCGCCACCGGGCTCGGGTTGAAGGCGCGCACCTTGCGAGCCAGCGCGGCGGCCCCGTCCCGCCAGTCCAGCACGGCCTCTTGTTTAGACAGTTTGGCCGCATAGCAGGCCTCGTTCTCATCCTGTGGACGAGGGGTGATCGCGCCCCCTTGCAGCGGGCCGAGAGTTTCGATCAGCGTCTCGGCCCCCAAAGCGGCCAGGCGGTCATGCAGGGTTGCGGCGGTATCCGTGGTTAAAATCGGGCACGACTGCTGCGCCAGGATGGCGCCGGTGTCCAGGCCCTCGTCCATCTGCATCAGGGTGATGCCGGTCTGTTCATCGCCCGCCAGGATGGCGCGCTGGATGGGCGCGGCGCCGCGCCAGCGCGGCAGCAGCGAGGCGTGGATATTGACGCAGCCGAGCCGCGGCGCGCTCAGCACCGCGGCGGGCAATATCAGCCCGTAGGCCACCACCACCATGAGATCGGCGCGCAGGGCCCATAGCGCCTCTTGCGCCGAGAGCTCCTTGAGGCTGTGCGGTTGAAACACGGGAACATGATGGCCCAGCGCAAGTTGTTTGACCGGGCTCGCCTGCAGCATGCGGCCGCGCCCGGCGGGCCGGTCCGGCTGGGTATATACCGCACAGACCTCGTGCGCCGAATCCAGCAGGGCCTGCAATGCCGCTACCGCGAATTTAGGGGTACCGGCAAAGATGATTTTGAGAGGCCTCACAGGGTGTGGCGCGATACCCTCTCCATTTTCTCCTGCTTCTCCAGACGCTTGCGGAGGCGCTGCTTTTTAAGGGCGGAGAAATAATCCACGAATAGCTTACCGTCGAGGTGATCTATCTCATGCTGGATGCAGACCGCGAGCAAGCCCTCCGCCTCCATCTCGAACGGCTGCCCGTCCCGCCTCAGAATGCGCACCTCGACCTTGCTGGCGCGTTCGACGACCTCGAATTCATCAGGGACCGACAGACAACCTTCTTCCGAGCTGATCTCCCCTTCGCGGGACAGGATCTCGGGATTGATGAGACACAGCGGCTGATTGTGCTCCAGGGAAATATCTATCACCACCACGCGCTTGCTCACGTTGATCTGCGGCGCGGCGAGGCCGATCCCCGGCGCGGCGTACATGGTCTCGAACATGTCGTCCAGCAGTTTGCGCAGGGCGTCGTCCACCACGGCCACCGGCGCCGCCTTAATGCGCAGGCGCGGATCTGGGAAATGCAGTATCGGAAGCAAGGCCATAAGATCTTGATTGGACAGTAGTCGTGACAACGTTTAATCTGTTAGATTATAAAGGATAGATAGGCGGCTCGTCATCCTCCGCATAGGGGTGGTGGCCGGCAACGTTAGCTAAAAGGGGCACCCGTGACGATGATAAAATGGTTTGGTCTCATGCTCGTGCTGAGCATTACCGGTGTTGCCGCAGCGCCTGTCGAACTCAATCCCAAACACCCCGACAGTTACACCGTGGTCAAAGGCGACACATTGTGGGACATCGCGGGACGTTTTCTCGCCAAGCCCTGGCACTGGCCGGAGATCTGGAAGGCCAATCCCGGCATCAAGAACCCCAATTTGATCTATCCCGGCGATGTCATCGTGCTCACTTACCAGGACGGCGCGCCGCGACTCGGCCTGCAACGCGGCTCGCTACGCGGCAGCACAGTAAGGCTTTCGCCGCGCACCCGCACCACTGCTCTGGAACGCCCTATTCCCACCATCCCCTATGAGGCCATCGCCCCGTTTCTGACCAAGCCGCGCGTCGTCACGCAGGAAGAGATGGGGGCCGCCCCCTACGTCGTCGCCAGCGCCGGCGAACATCTGGCCAGCGGCACGGGAGATCGCGTCTATGTGCGCGGGCTGAAGGAAAATCCGGCTGGCCGCTATCACATCCTGCGCCTGGGCCAGCCCTACCGCAAGCCGCCCCCCGTGAAGCTGGAGGACAACAAGACCGAGCCGCCGATTATAGACCCGACACAGGTACATAAAGAGGAACAGCCCAAAAAAGAGGACGAGATCCTCGGCTACGAGGCCCTTTACGTCGGCGAGGCCAAGGTGGAGAAGTGGGGTGATCCAGTCACTACCCTGAAGCTGGAGCGCACCGAGCGCGAGACCGTCATCGGCGACCGCTTGCTGCCGATCACGGGCGAGCGCTACGAACAAAACTTTTTTCCCCACCCCCCCAAAAACACCGTCGAGGGCAGCATCATCTCGATCTTTGAGGGTGTTAGAAGCATCGGCCGTTACCAGGTCGTCGCGCTCGATCTCGGCACTGAACAAGGCATGGAGCAGGGCACCGTGCTCGCCGTCTATCAACGCGGACGAGCCGTGCGCGACATCGTGAGCCCGCCGTCGGACGACACCGTTCGACTACCCGATGAACAGGCCGGTATCCTCATGGTGTTCCGCACCTACGACCGGATCAGCTACGCCCTGGTGATGGAGGCGACCGGGCCGCTGCGGCTGCATGATGCGGTGCGGAATCCTTAAAATCAGGGGCTGGGGGCTAGTGAGGGGTGAGGCGAAAGTTTCCCTCACCCTTCACTCCTCACCCTTCACTCCTCACCCCTCACGCCTCACGCCTCACACCTGACATGAAATACTGGCTGGCCCTGCAACGGACTCCGGGCGTAGGCCCCGCCACTATTCTGGCGCTGCTCGAGCGCTACAAGGAACCCCGGGTGATCTTCGACTCGCCCGGCGAGCGCACCGCGAGCGGTCTGTTCAGCAAAAAAGGCCTCGACTACCTGGCGAACCCTGATTGGGCGGCCGTCGAAAGCGACCTCGCCTGGCTGGCGGAGCCCAACCACCATCTCATCACCCTCTCCGACTCACGTTACCCCAAACCCCTGCGCGAGATCGCCGACCCGCCCGCCGTGCTTTACGTGATCGGCGACCCTGATCTCCTGTCGGCTACCCAACTGGGCATTGTCGGCAGCCGCAACCCGACACCGGGCGGCAGCGAGACCGCGCATGCCTTTGCGAGCTACCTCACCCAGTCGGGGCTTACCATCACCAGCGGCCTCGCCTTGGGCGTAGACGCCGCCGCGCATCGCGGGGCGCTGGAGGCGGGGGGTAAGACTATCGCCGTCGCCGGGACGGGGCTTGATCGCGTCTACCCGGCGCGGCACCGCGAACTCGCCCATGAGATCGCCGGACATGGGGCGCTGATATCGGAATTTCCGCTCGGCACACCGGCCCTGGCCTTGAATTTCCCGCGCCGCAACCGCATTATCAGCGGTCTCAGTCTGGGTGTGCTGGTCGTCGAGGCGGCGGTGCAAAGCGGTTCGCTCATCACCGCGCGGCTCGCCGCCGAGCAGGGCCGTGAGGTATTCGCCATCCCCGGCTCCATCCACAACCCCCTGGCGCGCGGCTGCCATGCACTGATCCGGCAGGGGGCTAAGCTCGTCGAAACGGCGGCCGACATACTGGAAGAGCTGGGTCCTATAGCCCAGGTCACCGCCCCGGCGCGCCAAACTGACGGCGTAGGGAACATAACTTCCGGGCTAGGTGTCGAAGCTATGACACTGCTCGACTGCCTGGGTTTTGACCCAACCCCTGTGGATAGTCTGATTGAACGCAGCGGATTGACGCCGGAGGCGGTTTCCTCCATGCTTCTGGTACTGGAATTGCAAGGCCATGTGGTATCGGCACCCGGCGGACACTATACCCGCGTGACTAAGAGGGTTTGACATGAAGGAAAATGTACTCGATGTACTGATGTACCTCTTCGAGAACTATATGGATGAAGAGGTCGAGGTCAACCCCGATCAAGAGACCCTCATGGCGGAACTGCTGGAGGCGGGTTTCCCGCGCGGCGAGATCAGCAAGGCCTTTGCGTGGATGGATGGGCTGGCCGCGTTAAGACAACATCATCCGGCCGAGACCTTTTCGAACAGCCGGTCCATCCGCATTTACACCGAACGCGAACAGGGCAAACTGGGGATCGAGCTGCGCGGCTTCCTGCAATTTTTGGAGGAGGTCGGTGTGCTCGACCAGCGCAACCGCGAACTGGTGATAGACCGCGTGATGGCGCTGGAGACCGAAGAGATTGATCTCGATCAGGTCAAGTGGGTGGTATTGATGGTCTTGTTCAACCAGCCGGGCCAGGAGGCAGCCGTCGCCTGGATGGAAGACCTGGTCTATGAAGAAATGACCGGCACGATGCACTAACGGCAGGCACAAAAAACACCAAGGACACAATACAAATCAACCACCAAATCCTCTACAAGCCCGCTTATGCGGGCTTTGCTTTATTAAGACAGTAGCAAGTGACAAGTAACAAGTAGCAAAAAAACCCAATGTCCTTGTTACTTCGCACTTGCTACTTGCAACTATATTGATATGAAATATCTCGTCATCGTTGAATCGCCCGCCAAGGCGAAGACCATCAAAAAATATCTGGGCAAGGACTTTGAGGTCCTCGCCTCGTATGGTCACGTGCGCGATCTGCTGCCCAAGGAAGGCGCAGTGGACCCCGACCACGACTTCGCGATGAAATACCAGATCATCGAAAAAAATGAAAAGCATGTAGACGCCATCGTCAAGGCCATGAAAAAGGCCGACGCGCTGTATCTCGCCACCGACCCGGATCGCGAAGGCGAGGCCATTTCCTGGCATCTGTACGAAATCCTCAAGGAAAAGAAATTGCTCAAGGGCAAGGACGTCAAGCGCGTGGTGTTTTACGAGATCACCAAGCGTGCGGTGAACGAGGCGGTCGAGCACCCGCGCGAATTATCCACCGAACTGGTCAACGCCCAGCAGGCGCGGCGCGCGCTGGATTACCTGGTGGGCTTCAATCTCTCGCCGCTGTTGTGGAAAAAGATCCGGCGCGGACTCTCCGCCGGCCGTGTGCAGAGCCCGGCGCTGCGCATGATTGTCGAGCGCGAACAGGAGATCGAAAAATTCCAGTCGCGCGAATACTGGACGGTCGAGGCCCAGGCCGCCTGCAAGGGTCAAAACTTCAGCGCCAAGCTCATCGAATATCAGGGCAAGAAGATCACTCAGTTCAGTATCACGGATACCGGACATGCCCACGAGGCGCAGGCCGAACTGCTCAAGTCCGCAGCGGGTAAACTGGTGGTCGGCAAAGTGGACAAGAAACAGCGCAAACGCAACCCGGCGGCGCCCTTCACCACCTCCACCTTGCAGCAAGAGGCCGCGCGCAAGCTCGGCTTCACCGCGCAACGCACCATGCGTACCGCACAGCAATTGTACGAAGGTATTGATGTCGGCGGAGGCAGCGTCGGTCTCATCAGCTATATGCGCACCGACTCGGTGAATCTCGCGCAAGAGGCGCTCGATGAAATCCGCGCGCTCATCGCAACCCGCTACGGCAGCAACAACGTCCCCGCGCAACCACAGTTCTACAAGAACAAATCCAAGAACGCCCAGGAGGCCCACGAGGCCATCCGCCCGACCTCAGCGGAACGGGTGCCTGAGACGATCAAGGAATTCCTCAGCGCGGATCAGCTCAAACTCTATCAACTCATCTGGAAGCGCACCGTCGCCTCCCAGATGATTCACGCCACGATAGACACCGTGGCGGTGGATCTGCGCGTCGGCGACATACAGGGACATACTAGTGTCGCGGGAGGCACGACGCCGGGAGCGACCTACGCCGGAATGTTCCGCGCCAATGGCTCGATAGTGGTGGATCCCGGCTTTATGACGGTCTACCAAGAGGGGCTGGACGAAGGCAAGAGCGAAGACGAAGACCGCCTGCTGCCGCTGATGCTGGTGGGCGAGGCCGTGGACCTTCTCGGCATCCGTCCCGAACAGCACTTCACCGAACCGCCGCCCCGTTTCACCGAGGCAAGCCTGGTGAAGACGCTGGAAGAATACGGCATCGGCCGTCCTTCGACGTATGCGAGCATCATCTCCACGCTGCAGGCGCGCGAATACGTAGTGTTGGACAAGCGCCAGTTTGCCCCCACCGATGTCGGCCGTGTGGTCAATAAGCTCTTGACCGAACACTTCGCGAAGTACGTGGATTACGACTTCACCGCGAAGCTGGAAGATGATCTCGACGCCGTGGCGCGCGGCGAGAAGGAATGGATACCGCTCATGAAGGATTTCTGGAAACCCTTCAAGGAGCAAGTGGATCTCAAAGAGGAAACCGTCACGCGCAAGGATGTCACCCAAGAAGCGATGGATGAGGCATGCCCCAAGTGCGGCAAACCATTATCCATCCGCCTCGGCCGGCGCGGAAAATTCATCGGTTGTACCGCTTATCCCGAATGCGATTACACGCGCAATCTGGACGACAAGCCCGGCCTCGTCGAACCCGAGATCGTGGCGGACCGCACCTGCCCGGAATGCCAGTCGCCCCTGGTCATCAAGCAGGGCCGCTATGGCAAGTTCATCGGCTGCACCAACTACCCGAACTGCAAACACATCGAACCACTGGAAAAACCCGCGGACACCGGTGTCGAATGTCCTCAATGTCATCAAGGCACACTACTCAAACGCAAGTCACGCCACGGCAAGATTTTCTATTCCTGCTCGACCTATCCCGCCTGCACCTACGCAGTGTGGAACGAACCCGTTCCTGGGCCCTGCCCCAAGTGCCAGTGGCCGATCTTGACGATCAAGACCACCAAACGCCGCGGTACCGAGAAGGTTTGTCCGCAGAAAGAATGCGGATACTCGGAGCCGTATGAAGTGGAAGATTCAGTGGAAGTCGTTAATAGTTAGGTAGATGTAGGGCCGAATTCATTCGGTCTGCCCCGGGGATCAAGTAGCCCGCATCGCCTCATCCACCGCCCCGCGCGTGAGATGCGGCGCAAACAATTCGATGAAGGCATACAGATAGCCCCGCAGATACGTGCCGCGGCGCACCGCGATGTTAGTGGTGCTGCTGTCAAACAGATGCGCGGCATCCAGCATGCGCAAATTTTTATCGCGCTCCGGCTCGTAGGCCATCTTGGCGAGCAAGCCTACTCCCAGCCCCAGCTCCACATAGGTCTTGATGACATCCGAGTCGAGCGCAGTGAGCACCACGTTGGGCTTCAAGCCGCGCGCCTCGAAGGCCTTGTTGATGAGCGAGCGGCCGGCGAAGGCGAAGTCGTAGGTCACGATGGGATAACGCGCGAGGGCCTCCAGAGTGAGCGGCTTTTCCTGTAAAATAGGATGGTGGGGCGGTGCGACCACGCAACGGTTCCACTGATAGCAAGGCATCACCACCAACTCATGATGCGAGGCTAAGGCTTCAGTGGCGATGCCGACATCCGCCAAGCCGGACTCGACCATCTCGGCGATCTGGGTGGGGTTGCCCTGGTGGATGTGCAGGTTGACCTGCGGATAGCGTTCGGTGAAGGCCTTGATGGCCTTGGGCAGGGCGTAACGCGCCTGGGTGTGGGTGGTGGCGATGGACAGGCTGCCGCCTTCCTCGTTGGTGAACTCGGTGCCGATCTGCTTGATGTTTTGCAGGTCGCGCAACACTTCTTTGGCCTGCGTGAGAATAATACGCCCTGGCGGGGTAATAGCGGTCAGCCGTTTGCCGCTGCGCTCGAAGATGCGTATTCCCAGTTCTTCTTCCAGGAGGTGAATCTGCTTGCTCACCCCCGGTTGGGAGGTGTGCAGGCTCTCGGCGGCCAGGGAGATATTCAGGCCCTGGCGCTCGACCTCGCAAATGTAACGCAGTTGCTGTAGGTTCATGGGCTTAATATAACCAAATAGTATATATTTATACTATCATATTCTTTATTGAGTATATAAACCCTGCTATAGTTTGCCTCTACTTTCCACAGTTACAGGGCTTACTTTGAGGCGCCGCAAGGAATCGTATGGATTGGGCCTATACCGTATCAGGTTTTGCAGTCGGCATGTTGGTCGGCCTCACGGGCGTCGGTGGCGGCTCGCTCATGACGCCTCTGCTGATCCTGTTCGGCATCCCGCCGGTCAAGGCGGTGGGCACGGATCTTTTGTTCGCCTGCTTCACTAAGGTGGGCGGGGTCTGGGTACACGGACGCAAGGGCACGATAGACTGGAAGATCGTCGGCCTGCTTGCCACGGGCAGTTTGCCTGCATCGCTGTTGACCCTCTGGCTGCTGCAATACTTGAGTGCACAAGGCTGGAAGGTGGACGTGCTGATTGTACCGCTCATTGGCGTGGCGGTGATCCTGACCGCGTTCGCGTTGATCTTTAAAGCTCAATTGCAACGCCACCCGTGGTTCAAGTCGCCGACCGCCGGCGCGAGCCTCTCCGCCTCTACGGTGGTGACGGGCGCGGTACTAGGCACGCTTGTCACGCTCACCTCTATCGGCGCGGGTGCGATAGGCGTGGTGGCATTATTTTTATTGTACCCGTTGATACACACCACCAAAATCGTCGGCACGGACATCGCGCACGCCGTGCCGCTCACCCTGGTGGCGGGTTTGGGCCACTTGCAGATGGGCAACGTGGACTTCGTGCTGCTGGGGAGTCTGTTGTTAGGTTCGCTGCCGGGCATTTATCTGGGCAGTCACATGAGCGTCAACATCCCGGAGAAGGCGTTGCGCATCACGCTCGCCAGTATGTTGATGCTGGTCGGATTTAGGTTGATCGCGCATTAAGTTGCGCGTTTTTTAAGGAGAAAGTTATGAACGACCCAACAGTATTGGTCAATCTCGACGAGATCGAACGCTATGAACAAGCGGTGGGTGCCTTTTTAGGCAAAGAACTGGACGCCGACCGCTTCATGGCCACGCGCCTGCAACAAGGCGTCTACGGCCAGCGCCAGGACGGCGTGCACATGATCCGCGTCAAGGTGCCGGGCGGGAAGATGTTGCCTCATCAGTTGGTGGCCATCGCCGAGGTGCTGGAGCAGTACGTCCAGCACGACGTGGTGCACGTCACCACGCGCCAGGATTTTCAAATTCACTACGTACCCACCGCCGACACGCCTGCGGCGCTGCGCCACTTGGCCACAGCCGGGCTCACCACGCGCGAGGCGTGCGGCAACACGGTGCGCAACGTCACCGCCTGTCCGCTGGCCGGCGTGTGCCCGCGCGAACATTTGGACGTCATACCGGTGATGGACGGCGCAGTAGCGCATTTTCTACGTCATCCGCTCACCCAGCATCTGCCGCGCAAGTTCAAGATCAGCTTCTCCGGCTGCGAGCACGACTGCGCGCAGGGCATGATGCACGACCTCGGCGTGGTGGCGGTACAAAAGGACGGACGCTACGGCTTTAAGGTGCTGGCGGGCGGCGGCCTGGGCCACAAGCCGCACGAGGCGATTACCGTCGAGGAGTTCATCGAGGAACAGGATTTACTGCCCTGCATGGAGGCCATCGTCTCGTTGCACCATCGCTATTCGGATCGCGTCAAGCGCGCCAAGGCGCGCATCAAATTCCTGGTGGACCGCTTCGGCCCCGAAGGCTTCATCGAGAAGTACAAAGAAGAATACGTGCGCACCAAGGCGGCGTTCGAAGGTAAAGAGTATCCTAAGGGTGACTGGACGGGCGTGGTAGAGCCCGGCGAGGCCTGCGGCGCGGGCGCGCCGCGCCGGGTGTTCCCGCAAAAGCAGGTAGGCCTCAACGTATTTCCTATTAGCCTCAAAATCGGCGACATCACCTCCAAGCAACTGCGCGGCATCGCCAGGATCATGCAAGACGAGGGCTTGAGCGACATCCGTACCGCGCAGGATCAGAACCTGATGATTATGAACGTGCCGGGTGCCCGCATTAACGCGCTGCGCAACGCACTCGCGCCGTTAGGCTTAGGCGAGCCCACGACGGGCGACGATGTGGTCGCCTGCCCCGGCACCTCGACCTGCCGCTTAGGCATCACCTCATCCAAAATCATCGGCGCGAAGTTGAGCGGTGGTGAAGCCGATCTGCGTATACGTGCCAGCGGCTGCCACAACGGCTGCGCGCAACCGGAGACCGGCGACATCGGCATCTACGGCGAAGGCAACCGCCTGCATGGCAAGCTCGTGCCGCACTATCAGATGTATTTCGGCGGCGACGGCCGTGCGGGAGGCGGCTTAGGCTTCAAGAGCGTATCGGTGCCCGTCTTGCGCGTGGAGCAGGCTATCGCGCGCGTGCAAGAAACCTTTTTAAAGGACCGCGTCAACGGCGAGACGTTTTTTCAGTGGACACACCGGCGCGGCAAGGAATCCTTCAAAGAACTGCTCGCCGATCTCACCGTAGTCAACCCGGAAGATGTCCCCGCGCTGTTGAGCGATCACGGTGAGGCGGGCGCCTTCAAGGTGCTGCAACTGGGTGGCGGCGAGTGCGCGGGCGCGGCGCAGGAGTTAGTCGCGGCGCGTTTTTCCGAGGCCGCCTACGAGCGCAGTTGCCGCAACGCGTTTATTTACCAGCACAAGCTGCTGGACGCCACCGAGTGCGCGGAGGCCATGGCGCGCCTGGTTGGGCAGTCGCTGCTGTTTGTCACCGGGCAGAAGTCGCTTGATGATCTCAACGAGATCGCCCAAGCCGCGCGCGGACAATTGCAGGAATTGCGGCCTGAGTACGTACCTCTCGCCGACAAACTCGTGGAGCTTGCCCAGGGC
>JAYUCX010000037.1:0-4767 GCA_043740145.1 Gammaproteobacteria bacterium | reverse complement strand
CCATAGAGGATACCGATGCCCGTGGGGCCGTACATCTTGTGCCCGGAGAAGGCGTAAAAATCGCAGTCGAGCGCCTGCACGTCCACCGTCAAGTGCGGCGCGGCCTGCGCCCCGTCCAGCAGCACGGGCACGCCGTGACTATGCGCGATTGAAATCATCTCGCGCACCGGGTTGATGGTCCCCAGGGCGTTCGAGACGTGTGCGATAGACACAAACGTGGTGCGCTCGTTGAACAAGTTTTGGTAGTCATCGAGCAGCAGCTCGCCGTTGTCATTCATGGGAATGATACGCAGCTTGGCGCCCTTCTCCTGACATAGCATCTGCCACGGCACGATGTTGGAGTGATGCTCCATGGCGGATAGGATGATCTCGTCACCGGCGCCGATGAAGGCGCGTCCATAGCCGTGCATGACGAGATTGATGGATTCGGTGGTGCCGCGCGTAAAGATAATTTCGCGCTCGTCTCCCGCATTGAGAAATTGCTTAACCTTGCGGCGCGCGCCCTCATAGCCCGCCGTCGCGATCTCGCTCAAGTGATGCACGGCACGATGCACATTGGCGTGCTCCTGGGTCTGATAGCGCACCAGCCGATCAATCACAGGCTTCGGCATCTGACTGCTCGCCGCATTATCCAAATAGACCAGCGGCTTGTCGTTGAAACGGCGCTGCAGGATGGGAAAATCCGCACGGATCCGTTCCACATCCAGATCAGTGTGTTGTGCGACGTGAAGATGTTGAGTGCTCATGACGCGTGTTGAGTCTGTTCGAGTACGACATGCCGCAACCGTTCCACTACGGAAGGCACGGCGATCTTGGTGATGACCTCTGCGGCGAAGGCATAGGTCAAGAGATTGCGCGCAGCGAGTTCATCCAGACCTCGGCTCTTCAGGTAAAACACTTCTTCGGTATCGAGTTGCCCCACGGTCGCCCCGTGTGCGCACTTGACGTCATCGGCGAAGATTTCGAGTTGCGGCTTGGTATCCACCCTGGCCCTGGCGGACAACAGCAGGTTGCGGCTCGACTGTGCGGCATCGGTCAACTGAGCGTTCTGCTGTACAACGATCTTGCCGTTAAACACTGCATGGGCCGCGCCGTCCACGATGCACTTGTGCAGTTGCCGGCTCGTCCCGTGAGGCTGGGTATGGACGAGGGTGCTATGGGTGTCGGCAAGCTGCTGACCGGTGATCAGGGCCAGACCCTCCAGCGTACACTCCGCGCCTTCGCCGGTCTGGGTGACGCTAAGATTGAAACGCGACAGACGTGCGCCCAGCATCACCGTGTTGGAATGGTAACGCCCGTCACGCGCCAGGGTCACACCGCTATGGGCGATGTGAAACGCGCTGCTCGCTTCGCGTTGCAGTTTAATATGGGTGACTTGGGCATTCTCCGCCACGGCGATTTCGGTGACCATATTATTGAAGTAGACACTATCGCCAAGGCTCACAGAGTCTTCAATCAGGGTACATTCGCTGCCCGGTTCTGCAATCACCAAACAACGTGGAGAGATGACCACGGGAGCATCGTGTGAGGTTGCGACAAAGAGCAGGTGAACCGGCGCGGGGCAGCGCTGGTCTTTGCCGATGAGAATCAAGGCGCCGTCGCTGAAGGAGCGGGTGTTGAGCGCGGCAAACACGTCGTGCTGAAAATTTACCAGGCGCGAGAGGTAGGCATGGACGATCATTTCGTAGCTTGACCATGCCTCAGCAAGACGGGTCACACGCAAACCCGCAGGCAGATTGTCCAGTGCCGGTCGCTCCCGGCGTCCTGCCTCCCGCGACACTAGCACATCCCTGTGCGTCGAAAGTGTGGGTGCGAACACGCCATCCACGAACACCAGACGGCTTGTGGCCGCTTCGGGAATGATAAAACGTTCGATATCGGCCAGTGCCAAGAGGGGCGGCGACGTGACCGGTTCGAATGAATAGTTGAGCAACGGTGCAAGGTCGGTGTAGCGCCACTCTTCGTCGCGCTTAGTCGGCAGTCCGAGTTGGGCCGCGCATGCGGCCGCCTCGCTCCGCAGCCGGTTCAGCCAGCCCGGTCCTTGTGGAGTACTATCGGGCGTAGCTTGCAGCAGGCTGCCGAGATCAGACTCCTGGTCAAGCACCGTGTTTGCATTCATGCCGTCAACCTGGCGGCTTCATGTTCATCGCGCACCCAGTCATAGCCGAGTCGCTCCAGCTCCAGCGCCAACTCCTTGCCGCCGGTCTTGACCAGCCTGCCGCCCTCCATGACGTGGACAAAATCGGGGGTGATGTAATTGAGCAGGCGTTGGTAATGGGTCACTAACAAAATGGCATTATCCGGTGTCGTGAGCTGATTGATGCCGTTGGCGACGATCCGCAACGCATCAATATCGAGTCCTGAGTCGGTCTCATCCAGTATCGCCAGCTTCGGTTCCAATAGCGCCATTTGCAGGATCTCGTTGCGCTTCTTCTCGCCGCCCGAAAAGCCTTCATTGACGCCACGATCCAGGAAGCTAGAGTCCATTTCGACCAGCTTTATTTTCTCGCGCACAAAGTCGTCGAACTCGATTGGGTCGAGCTCGTCACCGCCGCGCTGCGCCTGAACGGTGTTATAGGCCAGGCGCAGGAAGGCGCTGTTGCTCACGCCGGGGATTTCGACCGGATACTGAAAGGCCAGAAACACACCGGCGCGGGCGCGTTCCTCCGGTGCGAGTGCGAGGAGATTTTTATCTTCGAACAACACCTCGCCACCGGTCACCGTGTAAGACGGATGTCCCGCCAGGATTTTGGAAAGGGTGCTCTTGCCTGAGCCATTGGGTCCCATAATCGCATGAATTTCTCCCGCGCGGATCGTGAGGTTGATGCCTTTCAGAATCTCCACGCTACCCACCGAGGCCGATAGGTCACGCACTTCAAGCAATGTTTTACTATTCGGAATAATCATCCCACACTTCCTTCCAGTTTCAGTCCAAGCAATTTAGTCGCCTCGACGGCGAACTCCATCGGCAACTGGTTGAAGACATCCTGGCAGAAGCCATTGATGATCATCGAGACCGCCTCTTCGCTGCCGACGCCGCGCTGCGCGAAGTAAAACAACTGATCCTCACCGATCTTGGAGGTGCTCGCCTCGTGTTCGACTTGGGCCGTGGGATTCTGCACCTGAATGTAGGGGAAGGTGTTGGCGCTGCAATGCGAACCGATCAGTAGCGAATCGCATTGTGAGTAGTTGCGCGCGCCGGCGGCCTTCGGCGTGATCCTGACCAGGCCGCGGTAGCTGTTGGACGACTCGCCCGCCGAGATGCCCTTGCTCACAATCCGGCTGCGCGTGTTCTTGCCGATATGAACCATCTTGGTGCCGGTGTCGGCCTGTTGCTTGTGATTAGTGAGTGCGACGGAATAAAACTCGCCGATCGAGTTGTCACCCTGCAAGATGCAACTCGGATACTTCCAGGTGATGGCCGAGCCGGTCTCGACCTGGGTCCATGAGATCTTGGAATTCACGCCCTTGCACAGGCCGCGCTTGGTGACGAAGTTGTAGATGCCGCCCACGCCGTTCTCGTCACCGGCGTACCAGTTCTGCACGGTGGAGTATTTGATCTCGGCGTTGTCGAATGCGATCAATTCAACGACCGCGGCGTGCAACTGATTGGTGTCGAACTTGGGCGCCGTGCAGCCTTCCAGATAGCTCACGTAGCTGCCTTCCTCGGCGATGATGAGGGTGCGCTCAAATTGGCCCGACTGCTCCGTGTTGATGCGGAAGTAAGTGCTCAACTCCATCGGGCACTTGGTGTTCTTGGGGATGTAACAGAACGAGCCGTCGGTGAACACGGCCGAGTTGAGCGCCGCATAGTAATTGTCGCCGCGCGGCACGACGCTGCCCAGGTATTTCTTGACCAGTTCCGGGTGATTCTGCACTGCCTCGGAGAAGGAACAGAAAATGACCCCCGCCTCGGCGAGCTTGGCTTTATAGGTGGTCACCACCGACACACTGTCGAATACGACGTCCACGGCGACACCGGCCAGGGCCTTTTGCTCGTGGAGCGGTACGCCCAGTTTTTCAAAGGTACGCAACAGCTCCGGGTCCACCTCGTCGAGGCTCGCGAGCTTCTTCTTGGGCTTGGGCGCGGAGTAGTAGCTGATGTCCTGGAAGTCTATCTTGGGATAGTGGACGTTGGCCCAGGCCGGCTCAGTTAGAGTGAGCCAATGGCGGTAGGCATTAAGGCGGAATTCCAGCATCCACTCCGGTTCATTTTTCTTCTTCGAAATCAATCGGATAACGTCTTCATTCAGCCCTTTTGGCAAAACGTCCGACTCGATTTCAGTCACGAAACCGTGCTTATAAGGCTGATTGACCAAGTTTTGCAGGGTGGTGCTCATCTCATTAATTACCTTGCAGTTTGTAGGGCTATTCCTGAGTAAATTAGTAGGTTATTACTGTAATTAACCTGAGTGTTTTAGTCAAGTATTTTTGGATCGGCCAAGGTGGTATGGGTGAATGGTACAATTCCCCTCTTTATTGGGCCTATGGAGCCACAGTGAATTACAGCAAAATCGTCATTCCCGCCCACGGCGAGCGGATTACAGTCAATCCCGATCACTCCTTGAACGTGCCCAGCCGGCCGATCATCCCCTTTATCGAGGGCGACGGAATAGGGGTGGATATCACCCCAGTCATGCGCAGGGTGGTGGATGCCGCAATCGCCAAGGCCTACAGCGGCGAGAAATCCATCGCCTGGATGGAAATTTATGCCGGCGAAAAAGCGGTTGCCACCTATGGCGCTGATACCTGGCTGCCGGATGAAAC
>JAYUCX010000036.1:0-25050 GCA_043740145.1 Gammaproteobacteria bacterium | reverse complement strand
CACAACCGCAATACTCCTGTTGATAAAATGTTTCCGCCTTGGCGATTTCTATGGTGCGTGCGCTGCCGCCGCCCTTGCGCCAGTTGAAAGCCCAATAGTGCAGATCCTCATAGCGCGCTGCAGCCCTTTCCCCGCAGCGGTTGATTTGGTCCATGTCCTTCCAGCGCGAGATGCCGAGCGAGCTGGTGAAAACCTTGAAACCATGCTCGACGGCGTATAACGCGGAACGTTCAAAGCGCATGTCGAAACATTGGGTGCAGCGCTCACCACGTTCGGGCTCGTATTCCAGACCTTTAATGCGGGCAAACCAATTATCGGTGTCGTAATCCAAATCTATAAACGGCACGCCCAGTTTCTCGGCGTAACGCTTGTTTTCTGATTTGCGTAGCTCGTATTCGTGTTTGGGATGGATGTTGGGATTGTAAAACAAGATCGTATAGTCTATCCCGGAGCGCTTCATCTCACTCATGACGTCGGCCGCGCACGGCGCACAACAGGAGTGGAGCAAGACGCGCTGCTCACCATAAGGAGAGGGGAGAAGAGGGCGATCGGAATTCATTGCAGGGTCCATGATAAGCTCCGCATTCGACTATTATAATCTCCTTGAAATATAACACCAGGCCATGACCCTTACCGAACTTCGATACATCGTTGCGGTGGCGCGTGAACGGCATTTTGGCCGCGCCGCCCAAGCATGTTTTGTCAGTCAGCCGACTTTAAGCGTTGCCATCCGCAAGCTCGAGGACGAACTGGGGGTAACACTGTTTGAGCGTGGCGCGAACGAGGTGACGCCGACCATGATTGGTGAGCGCGTTGTGACCCAGGCACAGCGAGTTCTGGAACAAGCAACAGCCCTCAAGGAGATCGCTCAGCAAGGAAAAGACCCGCTGGCGGGGCCGCTGCGTCTCGGCGTCATCTACACGGTAGGGCCTTATCTGTTGCCGCATTTGATCCCGCTCTTACACAAACGCGCGCCGCATATGCCGTTGCTGATAGAGGAGAATTACACCGCGCGGCTGAGCGAGCAATTAAAAGAAGGGGTGCTGGATGTCATCATCATCTCGCTGCACTTTGCAGAGCCGGGGATTGTAACCCAGGCCCTATACGATGAGCCATTTAAGGTGGTATTGCCGTCCAGTCATGTCTGGAAAAAGGCCAAGGCGATCAAGGCCAAGGATCTGGCCAAGGAAAATCTGCTGCTGCTCGGCGCAGGCCATTGCTTCCGCGACCAGGTGCTCAAGACCTGTCCGGAGCTTAACCGCTCCAGTGCGGTGGGCAGCTTACAGCGCACGCTGGAAGGCGGCTCATTGGAAACGATACGCCACATGGTCGCCTCCGGCGCGGGCATTACCGTGCTGCCTTGCACCTCAGTGCTTTCCCATCAGGCGGAGGACAAGCTCCTCGCGGTGCGTCCGTTTGCCGATCCTGTCCCCAAGCGGCGCATTGCACTGGCCTGGCGCAACAGTTTTCCACGCCCCCAGGCGATTGCGACACTGCGTGAGGCGTTGCAGGCCTGTCCGTTACCGTGTGTGAACTTCCTCGACCTTGACTCAGTCCAACCAAAAACATGAACTGACTCCAAAGTTTATATGATAGCTAAAAGCTATCAAGATATTAAAAACAATCAATTAGATTTATTAACTACCAACCCCTATTATTCTCCCTGTGTCACGAAGTAAGTGATGAATGTAACCTAACAGAGGAGATAGATTATGAAGACGAACGAGTCAATTACTGTTAAAAATATCGAGGCCGCCTTTGCCGGCGAATCCATGGCACATATCAAGTATCTGTATTTCGCCGGGATCGCGCGTGCGGCGGGCGACTTGGAAACCGCTAAGGTCTTTGAAGAAACCGCGGCCCAGGAAATACAGCACGCCTTCGGCCACTTGGATCTGCTTTATCCCAAGTCCGACATGAACGTGGCGCGTTGTTTGGAGATGGCCATCGAAGGTGAGACCTACGAGTATACCGAGATGTATCCCAACTTCCAGCACATGGCGGTACAGGAAGGCAACGTGGCGGCGATCGCAGAATACGACGAGCAGATCGCCGAGTCCAAAGAGCACACCGAGCGGTTCAAGGCTACCTTGGAAAAGGCCGCCAAGCGTTTCGCGGCACTCGCCAAGGTTGAGGAGCGTCACGCTAACAACTACCGCGCGACGCTTGCCAAGGTAGCGGCCTAACTTTTGATGCAACTCGCTCAGTTTTCCTCTCCCCTGGCGGGGAGAGGATTAAGGGGAGGGGTGTTCGAGAGTAATTTACCGAATTGACAAAGGAGACGATTATGAAGAAATGGCAATGTGTAGTCTGCGGTTTTATCTATGACGAAGCGGCCGGTTTGCCGAAAGAAGGCATCGCCCCCGGCACCCGCTGGGAGGACATACCGGATGACTGGGCGTGTCCCGACTGCGGAGTGGCCAAGGCCGACTTCGAAATGGTAGCCATCGCGGATGTCGCATAACAGCAGCATGGAGTAGGGGAGGGCGCACGGCCCTCCCTTTGCTCCTTATTAACCCTGGGCAACTCCCGGAAAATAACACTATGCACCCGATCATCATTATAGGCAGTGGACTTGCAGGTTACACGCTTGCGCGTGAACTCAGGAAGCTCGATAAGGGTGCCCCACTCGTCATCATCACCGCCGACGATGGACGCTTCTATTCCAAGCCGATGCTCTCTAACGCCTTTGCCAGCGGTAAGACGGCGGAACAGCTCGCCATGAACAGCGCGGAGCAGATGGGGACTCAACTGAACGCCACCATTTTCCCTAACAAGCGCGTCAGCGCCATGGATACAGCGCAACGCACGATTGCCTGGGACGGCGAGACGTTACAATATTCCAAACTCGTGCTTGCTTTGGGCGCCGATCCGATTCGTGCGGGATTGAGTGGCGATGCCGCCGATCAGGTGTTGTCGGTGAACGATCTGCAAGACTACGCGCGTTTTCGTCGGGCGCTGACAGGCGCCAGAAACGTCGCCATCATCGGCACCGGACTGATTGGATGCGAGTTTGCCAACGACCTGGTGACCGGCGGCTACCATGTGGACATTGTTGATCCCGGCAATTTGCCGCTGAGGCGTTTGTTGCCCCAAGCTGTGTCCGAAGCCGTGCGTGATGGGCTTTCCAAAATAGGCGTGACCTGGCACTTTGGCAAAGACGCTGTGGCTGTCAATCGTGTGGGTCAAGGATACCAACTTGAACTGTTCGATGGTAGCAAGCTGAATACCGATGTCGTCCTTTCGGCCATCGGCTTGAGGCCACGCACCGCACTGGCGCAGGTGGCGGGGATCAAGATTAACCGTGGAATCGTCACCGACCGCATGCTCAAAACCAGCGCCGAGGATGTCTATGCGTTAGGAGATTGCGCAGAAGTGGAGGGATTGGTGTTGCCGTTCGTCATGCCCATCATGCACGCGGCGCGGGCCTTGGCCAAGACCTTGAGCGGTCAAGCTACTCAAGTCATGTATCCTGCCATGCCGGTGGTCATCAAGACGCCCGCTTGCCCGGTTGTGGTGTCGCCGCCTCCTGCGAACACGCCATGTGAATGGCAAGTCACCAAGACGGAGGGGAGCGTCAAGGCTCTGTGCCAGGACGCAACAGGCAAACTGCTCGGTTTTGCTTTATCCGGGAAGACGACCGCTGAGAAGATGGCTTTAACCACGCAATTGCCGCCTGTCCTGTCCTAGGACGCAGTGGGTAGCCCACCTGATGCCTCTTATTTGGAGCTGGCGGTGCGTAGCGACTTCCCACTTACATGCTCAGCGAGTACCTGCACAAAAAGGACGCTCGGCGAGTGGGCGTTAAGCGATTGGGTAGTAAATAATAGAGCTATGGGTATGCATGTTGCGGTCAGATTAGCTCTTGGATCGTCTGCTATTTAACATAATATATATTATACGAAGTAATAGATGTGGCGGTTAGGGTTTTCCCAGGATATTTGATTAGGAATGGAGCTGCGCCCTACTAAACAATCTGAAGAAGTTTTGCGTACTGGCCTCAGCAATGGTCTCGAGAGGCTGGTTACGCAGTTCAGCGATTTTCTGAGCGACGTAACTCACGTAGGCGGGTTGATTAGTCTTGCCGCGAAACGGCGCCGGGGCGAGATAGGGGGAGTCGGTTTCTATCAGGAGACGATCCAAAGGCACGCGCGCGGCGACTTCGTGCAGAATCGTTGCTTTGGGGAAGGTCACGATGCCTGAAAAAGAGATGTAGAAATTAAGATCCAGCGCCCGGCGGGCAGTTTCCCAGCCTTCGGTGAAGCAGTGCATCACCCCGCCGACCTCATGGGCGCCCTCTTCCTTCATGATTATCAAGGTATCTTCCTTGGCGTCGCGGGTGTGGACGATGAGGGGTTTGCCGCTCAGTTTAGCGGCGCGGATGTGGGTGCGAAAACGCTCATGCTGCCAGGTGAGATCGCCCTTGCAGCGGAAATAATCGAGGCCTGTTTCGCCGATGGCGACGACACGCGGATCACGAGCCAATTCCACAAGTTTTTCAGCAGTGGGTTCTGTACAGTCTTGTTCCGTCGGGTGTACGCCGACCGAGGCATAGACGTTATCAAAACGCCGTGCGAGATCGAGTACGCCGGGAAAACTTTCCAGGTTGATGCACACGCAGAGCATGTGCGTGACGCCCGCGCGGCCAGCGCTTTCAATTGCACCGCCGATGTCACCGTTATAAGCGGTAAGATCGAGGCGGTCAAGATGGCAGTGGGAGTCAACCAGCATTGAATGCTACATGGTGAGGGTTTCGCGTTCGCCTTGCAGCATTCCCGCGAGATGGCCTTCGATCTTGTTGCGCGCGGTACCGCCGTCCAAATCGCTGAACTGTATCCCGATACCGGCCAGACGCCCGCCTTGGGCGCCCTTGGGTGTGATCCAAACTACCCGGCCGGCAATGGGGAATTTCTCCGGTTCATTCATGAGGGAAAGCAGCAGAAAGATCTCGTCGCCCAGTTGATAAGCTTTGTTGGTGGCGATGAACAGCCCGCCGTGTTTGACGAAGGGCATATAGGCGCTGTACAGGGCGGCCTTGTCCTTGAGGTTGACAGACACTATGCCCTGACGGGCGGGCATTGCTGCGGGTTGATCGGCCATCTGTGATCTCCTCTTTGCCTAAGGGCACCTCTAAAAATGCGTCTTTTGTCTTTATGCGGCGTTGGAATTCTACTCGAAATGCTCATGTACTGGCGTGTACACTGCGCTTCCTCGCAGAATTCCGTCTTGCCTAAAGACAAAATACACTATTTTCAGAGGCGCCCCTAAGCTGCGGCAACAACCGTACCAGCTGCATTCAGCCAGGATATTAGCACATCCTCCAGTAAAAGCTGGGGGTTGAGCGGGCGGCTGCTGAGCAGCAAGGTAACCTGCACCTGATCCAGCAACCGATACAGGGGCTTGAGATCGAACTGCGCGGCAAGCCGCTTGAGACGCGGCGTAAGATCCGGGTTGGCAAGATAAGGCGGTTCAGTAGCATGACGCAGCCTTATCATATCGCCGACCCATGACAGCAACTGATTCAAGGTTTCCGCCACGGGATTTTGTGACCATGTGGCAGCGATGGCCACCGGATCGGCCTGCCGCTGCAGCAGGCGCTCCAGATCTGCAAGCAGGGCCAGTCTGTGTTTAAGCAAGTCGCTCGCGGCAAGTGCCAGCGCAGTGAGTGGTGCCCCGTGGGCGAAGTTGAGCAATTCAGAGACATTTGCCGACGACGTGCAGGGACGTACTAGTGTCGCGGGAGGCAGGACACCGTGAGCGACTGGGCTTAACTGCGCGCTGAGCCAAGTGAGTGCCACGTCGCGCGGCGGGGTTTCGAAGTGCAGGGTCTGACAGCGGCTGCGGATCGTCGGCAGCAACAGGCCTGGATTGTGACTGATGAGTATCAGCAGCGTTTGCGGAGGCGGTTCTTCGAGTGTCTTGAGCAGGCTGTTGGCGGCTGCGACGTTCATCTGCTCGGCTGGGCTGATAATTGCAATCTTATAACCTCCGCCATGACTCTTGAGGGTCATCACGCTATTGAGCTCACGCATCTGGTCTACCTTGATGGGTTTGTCGCCGCCCTCCTCTGGAAATATCTGGTAGTAATCGGGGTGATTGCCCGCGAGATACAGCAGGCAGTTACGGCATCGGCCGCATGGCCGGCTCTCTGAGTCAGGCTGCGTACATAACAGGGACTGGGCAAAGACTTGCGCCAGATGCGATTTTCCGAGCCCAGTGGCGCCTTTGAACAGCAGGGCGTGCGGCAGGCGCTGGGCGTTGCGGAGGGTCTGCAAACTTTCCCAGAGAGGACGTTGCCAAGGGTAAATGCCCCGTTCGGATTGCGTAGAAGTTACCATGTTATTACCATGACAATAATTCATCCAGGGCCTGTTTGATCTGGTGCTGCACCTGTGCAAGTTCACGGGAGGCGTCTATGATACGAAATCGTTGTGGATGCCGATGTGCCTGGTCGAGATAAGCAGCCCGCACCCGTTCGAAAAACGCCGGATCCTCGCTCTCGAAGCGGTCGCGCGCACTGCGTTGTGCGGCCCGTTCCAAGCCGAGCCGCACCGGGATGTCCAGCAGCAAGACGAGATCGGGACGCAGCTCGCCTTGTAGCCACTGCTCCAGAACCTCGATACGTTCGTGTGGGAGGCCCCGCCCGCCGCCTTGATAGGCATAGGTGGCCTCGGTGAAACGGTCGCACAGCACCCACTGCCCGCCGGCGAGCGCGGGACGGATCACCCGGGCAAGATGCTCGGCGCGCGCGGCGAACATGAGCAGGGTTTCAGTCTCAACTGCCACGCCCTCTTGCCGATGCGCGAGCAGCAGGTCGCGGATCTCTTCGGACAATGCCGTGCCGCCGGGTTCGCGGGTAACGATGACCTGTTTGCCCGCTCTAGTGAGCGTGTCACAAATATAGCCGATGCAGGTGCTCTTGCCCGCGCCTTCTACGCCTTCCACAGTGATAAAGCGGCCACGGTTCATGGTGTGTGCGGTTCCGGTTTATGCGGGTCCACCTGATACTTCTGTACCGCCTTGTTATGTTCTTCGAGGGTCTCCGAAAACGTGTGACTGCCGTCTCCGCGCGCGACAAAATAGAGCGATTTTCCGCCTTCTGGATGCAGTGCCGCATGGATAGAGGCGGCACCCGGCAAGGCGATGGGTGTGGGCGGCAGGCCGGTGCGCGTATACGTGTTGTAAGGATTGTCACGCTCCATGTCGCGGCGGTGTAGATTGCCATCGAAATGAATACCCAAACCATAGATAACCGTAGGGTCGGTCTGTAGGCGCATACCGGTTTGCAGACGACGCAAAAATACTCCCGCGATGGCAGGGCGTTCGCTCGGCACGGCGGTTTCCCTTTCCACGATCGAGGCCAAGATCAAAGCCTCATAAGGTGTCTTGAGCGGCAGATTTGGATCGCGGTTCGCCCATTCTTTGTTCAGATACTCTTGCATCGTATGATAGGCGCGCTGGTAAAAGGCGGAATCCGTGGCGCCCTTGGGAAAGTGATAGCTCTCGGGATAAAAACGCCCCTCCGGGTGTTCACCGTTTCGTCCCAGGCGCTCCATGAGTTGCAGGTCGCTGAGTCCCGCGAGCGTCTGTTGCAAGGCCGGATGACGCTGCACGGCCTCGCGGAATTGTTTGAAGGTCCACCCCTCCACGACCGTGAGCGAGTATTCCACAACCCGGCCCGCCACCAATTGATCCAGCAACTCCAGCGGCATTGTGCCGGGTTTAATTTCGTACTCGCCCATCTTGATCTGTTGCGCCCTCCCCTGCCATTGTGCCAGCCAGACCAGATAGTAAGGGCGCGCCAAGACGCCGCGCTGGTGCAGGTCACTCGCGATGCCTTTCAGGCTTGTCCCGGCCTTGATTTCGTAATGGAGGGGGCTGGCGCCTATGGCAAGCGGTGTATGGATAAAGTGCCGATACTCGATGGCCGCACCCGCCGCCAGCAGGGTAATGACGGTGATGAGCAGCCCCAATGATCTTATAAAAAGCTTTAACATTATGTACTATAACTTTGTATATGCTCATAAATTAGTGCTGTTATCTGTCCTGGTTTCAGCACTGTACCGGCGATCTCGCGGATCGGCCATACGCCTATCAGGCTATTGCACAAAAAACTCTCTTCCGCGGTTTGTACTTCAGCGAGTGTGAGCCGAGTAACGGCGCAAGGGATGGATAGCTTAGCCGCGATCTCGATGATACACGCCCGCATGATGCCAGCCACACCGCTTGATGACAAATCCGGGGTGAGCAGCCGTCCCCCGTTCACGATGAAGAGATTACTCTGGGTGGCCTCGATAACGCTCCCTGTCTGATCCAGCATCAGGCCTTCGGGAATATCCGGGTCGTCCCACTCGCTGCGCGCCAGCACTTGTTCGAGCCGGTTAAGGTGCTTGATACCGGCAAGCAACGGGTTAATGCCCAAAAGTGTTTGACAAATACGCACGCGCACGCCTTCTTGCCAAAAGCGCTGAGGCCATTCAGGCCATGAATAACGCGCCATTATGCGGGTAGAGATGACATTTATGGGCGCCCGATAGCCACGCCCGGCTGAACCTCGCGTGATGATGATTTTGAGCACGGCTTGCTCAGTGCCATCACACATTTGTTGAGCTTCCGCACGTAATAACGGGTAATCCGGCTGCGGGATGCCGAGCTTACTGCAACCCAAATTGAGCCGCAGCATGTGTCTGTCCCACAGCAGCGGTACCCTGTTTTTCACCGCAATCGTTTCAAACAGGCCATCGCCATAGTGCAGCCCGCGATCCTGTGCGCTGATCTGCTCTGCGGGTTTGCCGTTAATGAGCATCATATTTCGGTACTCAATGCTCGCAGCAGGCCGCGCGCCTTGGCGCGCGTCTCTTCCAATTCGCGTTCTGGAATGGAATCCGCGACGATGCCCGCTCCTGCGCGCAGGCTGATTTGCTTACCTTGTTTCACCAGCGTTCGGATCAGGATATTCAAATCCATACTGCCGTCTCGATTGATATAGCCCATCGCGCCGGTGTAAGGGCCGCGTGCGGTTTGTTCGAGTTCGGCAATGATCTCCATGCAGCGCACCTTCGGGCAACCGGTGATGGTGCCGCCCGGAAAAACAGCACGTATCACCTGACCGGGTGTGACGCCGGGCCGCAATTTCCCGGACACATTGGACACGATGTGGTGCACGTGGGCGTAGCTCTCTGTTGTCATCAGCTCTTCCACGCGTACGCTGCCCGGCACGCACACCCTGCCCAGGTCATTGCGCTCGAGATCAATCAGCATAATATGTTCCGCACGCTCCTTGGGGTGAGACAGCATGGTTTGAATGTCCGTTGCATCGGAACTGTGGTTCTCGCGCCTGGGCCGGGTGCCGGCTATCGGGCGGGTTTCTACGTGATCACCTCTCGTGCAGACTAATCGCTCCGGAGAAGAACTGATGATGGCGCTATCGCCATACACGGCCAAACCGGCAAACGGCGCCGGATTAGCTTCGCGTAAACGTTGATACACATCCGCTGCTGAGACAACTTGATGCGATTCACCACGCCATTCACGCGAGAGATTCACCTGAAACACATCGCCCTCGCGGATATAGTGCAGAATGCGCTGCACACCGTTAAGAAAATCTTGTGGCGGGTCTTCCTGTAGTATCACCCGGGCTAAAGCAGCCTGACTCACGCTTGGCTTGCTCAGCGTTTGGATATCTGCTGTTATCGCTTCCAGCAGTTCAGCCCGCTCTGAGACCACGAAGGTCTGTTGTGTAGCGTGATCGCGGATCACCGCCGCCGGAATGCGGGTGGCAAAGGCAATGGGTAGCGAGGTATTTGTGGCAGACAAGTGCAAGGTGGGTTCGATCTGCTCAGCCAGTTCATAACCGAGATAGACAAACCACCCGCCCTGGAAGGGAAGGTCAGCCCCCGGGGCCGTTGCAATACGCTGCTCAGTCCACCAGCGGTCGAGGTTCTCTAGGAAATCCGGTTCGCGCGAATCGGTAAGCGTCAGCGTCTCGCCGGGAAAGGCAAACAAGATGTCATGCCGCGCGCTAGCAGTGCCGTGCACGACACTTTCCAGCAGATAAGGATAACGCGCCGGATTTAGCCGATGCAGGGCTAAGGGGTCAATCTCATAACTTAACCGGCGTGACTCGGCCATCACGGTTGGCCGAAGGGTTCAACGCAAACGGCTGAAGACTAGCGTGCCGTTAGTGCCGCCAAAGCCGAAGGAGTTTGACAGCACCACGTCAACCCTCATGGGGCGCGCCTCGTTGGGCACATAATCCAGATCGCATTCAGGATCGGGATTGAACAGGTTGATGGTCGGCGGAGCGACCTGGTCGCGGATGGCGAGTATGCTGAAAATCGCCTCGATGCCGCCGGCCGCGCCCAGCAGGTGGCCGGTCATGGATTTGGTGGAGCTGATTGCAAGCTTATGGGCATGATCGCCAAAGGCGGCCTTCACGGCAAGGGTCTCGGCTTTATCGCCGGAGGGTGTGGAGGTGCCGTGTGCGTTGATGTAGTCCACTTGGTTGGGTTCAATGTGGGCGTTGTGCAGGGCGTTCTCCATGCAGCGGCGTGCACCCTCCCCGCCTTCCGACGGCAGAGTCATGTGATAAGCATCGCCGCTCATCCCTGAGCCGATCAACTCGGCGTAGATTCTCGCGCCGCGCCGTTTGGCGTACACGTATTCCTCCAGCACGATCACGCCCGCGCCGTCGGCGAGGACGAAACCGTCGCGGTCGCGGTCCCACGGCCGGCTGGCGGTCGCGGGGTCGTCGTTGCGTGCGGACAAAGCGCGCGCGGAGCAAAATCCGCCCAGGCCCGTGGGCGAGGTCGCCATCTCGGCGCCGCCCGCGACCATGACATCGGCATCCCCGTATTCGATGAGGCGTGCGGCCATGCCGATGTTGTGCCCACCGGTCGAACAGGCCGTGACGATGGCGAAATTCGGCCCCTTCATGCCATACATAATGGACAGATTGCCGGAAACCATATTGATGATGTTGCTGGGGACGAAGAACGGCGAAATCTTGCGTGGTCCGCCCTCCAGGTAAGCGAGATGACCCTTCTCGATGCCCGGCAGCC
The DNA here is from genome assembly GCA_043740145.1 of Gammaproteobacteria bacterium. GTDB lineage: Bacteria > Pseudomonadota > Gammaproteobacteria > SURF-13 > SURF-13 > JACPZD01. The sequence goes on along the minus strand of JAYUCX010000036.1, from coordinate 13,990 downwards.
CGCCTATCCCCGAGCCGACAGCGACGCCGATTCGTTCGGCGTTGGCCTCGGTTACGGTGAGCCCGGCGTCGGCGATCGCCTCCTTGGCCGCTGCAATGCCGTAATGGATAAAGGTATCCATTTTCTTGATGTCCTTCGCGGGGATGTAGCGGGCTGGATCGAAGTCCTTAATGCTGCCCCCGAAGCGGGTGGGGAACTGGCCGACGTCGAAGTGCGTGATGAGGCCGATGCCGCTCTTCCCGGCCAGGATGGCCGCCCACGATTCCTGCACGGTAAGGCCGACCGGTGAGATCATGCCGAGCCCGGTGATGACGACGCGTCTTTTTTCCACCTGGTTCCCTTACCTAGAAACAGCAAAGGCCGCGCTCATTCTGCAATGAGGCGACCTTGACTGCCAATGAAAAGATATTAGCTCTGTTGATGATGGGCGTTGATGTAGTCTATGGCCTGCTGGACGGTGGTGATCTTCTCCGCCGACTCGTCGGGGATCTCACACTCAAACTCTTCCTCCAGGGCCATGACCAGTTCGACCGTGTCGAGAGAGTCCGCGCCAAGATCATCTACAAAGGAGGACTCATTGCTGACCTCCTCGTCTTTCACCCCTAACTGCTCTACTACGATTTTCTTGACACGCTCTGTAACATTATTCATGACGAAGACTTCCTCCCAACATGTGGTGACGAATTATAAACGGTATTTTAATGAAAAGCGTAAAGCGAAGCTAGAAACGTTATCCTAAGACAAATCTTTGACACTAGGCCATATACATCCCACCGTTGACGTGCAACGTCTCCCCGGTGATGTAAGAAGCCGCCGGTGAGGCCAGGAAGGCGACGGCCGCCGCGACCTCATCGGCAGAGCCCAGGCGATTAAGCGGGATCTGCTGTAATAACTGGTTGCGATGTTCTTCGTTGAGCGCACGGGTCATGTCGGTATCAATAAAACCCGGCGCCACGGCATTGACGGTAATCCCACGTGAGCCCACTTCGCGCGCCAGGGACTTGGTGAATCCGATGATGCCCGCCTTCGACGCGGCGTAGTTGGCCTGCCCGGCGTTGCCCGTCAGACCTACCACCGAGGCGATGTTGATTATACGGCCTCGGCGCGCCTTCATCATCCCGCGCACACAGGCCTTGCACAGCCGGTAGACCGAGGTGAGGTTGGTGGCAATGATATCGTCCCACTCCTCGTCTTTCATGCGCATCAAGAGGTTATCGCGTGTAATTCCTGCATTATTGACGAGGATAGTGGGTGTGCCGTAGGTTTTTTCTACAGCTTCGAGGAGACCGGTAATGGAACTCTGATCGGTGACATTCAAGACATGACCATAACCTTTTATTCCATTATTTTCCAGTATGTTACTGAGTGTTTCTGCACCTGTTTCTGAGGTAGAGGTCCCGACCACAACGGCCCCTAAACGGCCCAAACCCAAGGCGATGGCCTGACCGATGCCCCGGCTCGCTCCGGTAACCAGCACGATTTCATTGTTCAATGTAGTCATAAGGGGCACCTCTAAAAATAGTGGATTTTGTCTTTAGGCTAGGTGAAATTCTGCGAGGAAGCGCAGTGTACACGGCAGTACATGAGCATTCCGAGCAGAATTTCAACGCCGCATAAAGACAAAAGACGCATTTTTAGAGGTGCCTATAAGCCTTTTATGCAGTCTCGATGGCCGTCAGAGCCAGCTCCAAACCGGCGGGGTCTGACATCGCCATACAGTTCAAGCCAGGGACGATGCGTTTGTTGAGGCCGGTGAGTACGCTCCCAGGTCCGCATTCTAGCAGAGCATGTATACCCTCCGCCGCCATACTGCGGACAATCTCCACCCAGCGCACCGGTTGAAAGAGTTGTCTTGTAAGGCTATCGCGAATCTGTGCCGGATCTTGCGCAGCGGCGGCGTCCACATTGTTGATGACCGGTATGCGCGGGGGTTGGATGCGGGTTTTGGCCAAGTCCTGGGCAAGACGCAGAGCGGCGGGGCGCATCAGGGCGCAGTGGGAAGGCACACTCACCGGCAGGCGTAACGCGCGCTTGGCGCCCGACTGCTTAGCGAGATCTATGGCCCGCTCAACCGCCTTGGTATGTCCGGCAATCACCACCTGACCGGGGGAATTAAAATTGACCGCCGCGACGATCTCGCCGGCCATTTCTGACTGAGCGGCCACGCAGGCCGCGATGACGCGCTCGTCATCTAATCCCAGGATGGCCGCCATAGCGCCCTGCCCTTCCGGGACAGCTTCCTGCATATAACGCCCGCGCGCCGCCACCAGCGTCAGTGCGTCGGTGAACTCCAGGGCATCGGCACATACCAGGGCGGTGTACTCGCCCAGGCTGTGCCCGGCCAGCAGGGCGGGAGCGGCCGAGGTGCGCGACTGCCAGACCCGCCACACCGCCACCCCTGCGGCGAGCAGGGCGGGCTGGGTATGGGTGGTTTGGTTAAGCGTTTGTTCCGGGCCTTCCAAGGTGAGCTTCCACAAATCATACCCGAGCACCTCCGAAGCCTCCGCATAGGTTTCCGTCACCAGCGGATAGGTCTTAGCGAGATCGGCGAGCATGCCGACTGACTGCGAGCCCTGACCGGGAAATACAAAGCTGAATTTAGTTTGCGGCATAGGATTCTTGATTTAGCGCTTTGGCGCCTTTGCGTGATAATGGAGAATAGCTAATACTTCAGTAGCGTCGAACCCCAGGTAAACCCGCCGCCAAAGGCCTCCAGTAGTAAGGTCTCACCCCGCTTGATGCGCCCGTCTCGCACTGCGACATCCAGCGCCAGGGGTACCGAGGCGGCCGAGGTGTTGCCGTGCTCGCCGACTGTGACGACTACGCGCTCCATGGGCATCTTCAATTTCTTTGCAGTGGCCTCGATGATGCGGATATTGGCTTGATGCGGAATCAGCCAGTCTATGGCTGACTGGGGCAAGCGATTGGCCTCCAGCGTCTCGTCTACGATGTGGCCCAGGGTGTTGACGGCGACCTTGAAGACTTCGTTGCCCTGCATCTGCACATAAGCCTTGCCTTCTTGCACCTTGTCGTAGCCTTGTGAGATGCCGGCCGGGACCATGAGCAGGTCCTGATATTGTCCATCGGCGTGCAGGTGGCTAGAGAGGATGCCGGGCTCGTCGCTTGCTTCGAGTACCACAGCTCCCGCGCCATCGCCGAACAGCACGCAGGTGCCGCGATCGGTCCAGTCTGTGATCCGCGACATGACATCAGCGCCCACCACCAGCGCGCGCCGCGCGCCGCCGGTGCGGATGAAGCGGTCGGCGATATCGAGGGCGTAGATAAAGCCGGTGCAAACCGCCTGGATGTCGAAGGCGGGACAGCCGTGGATATCCAGGCGCTGTTGCAACAGGCAGGCAGTGCTGGGGAAGATCCGGTCAGGGGTGGTAGTGGCGACAATAATAAGATCCACGTCCGCCGGGGTAAGCCGAGCCGCCTCAATGGCGCGGCGCGCGGCCTGTTCGGCGAGGTCGCAGGTGGTTTCACCCGGCGCGGCGATGCGCCGTTCGCGGATGCCGGTGCGCTCCACGATCCACTGATCGGTGGTGTCCACCCGCTTTTCCAGCTCGGCATTGGTCAGCACCTGGGCGGGCAGATAGCCACCCGTGCCGGCGATCCTGGAATAGCGGGCCGTCAAAGGGCGTCCCTCTCCGCCAACTGCGACTCCAGTTGTTTGCCGATGCGTTGCGGTACGTTCTTGTCTACCTCCAGCAGCGCCTCTTTGATGGCGTTGCTGAAAGAGATGACGTCGGCACAGCCGTGACTCTTGATCACGATGCCTTGCAGGCCGAGAAAGCTCGCCCCGTTATAGTTGCGCGGGTCTATCTTGCGCTGCACGGCCTGGAGCACGGGCAGGGCGATGACGGCCGCCAACCGGGTGAGCAGGTTGCGTTTGAATTCTTGCTTGATGTAGTGGCCGATCATCTGCGCGACGCCTTCGCTGGACTTGAGGGCGACATTGCCGGTAAACCCGTCGCAGACCACCACGTCCACCTCGCCGCTGTAGATGTCGTCGCCTTCCACGAAGCCGATATAATTCATGTCACCATTGCTGAGCAGGCGCGCAGCGTCCTTGACGCGCTCGTTGCCCTTGATTTCTTCCTCGCCGATATTGAGCAATCCCACCCTGGGGTTGGGGATGTTGTCCACGGCCCTTACCAGCACGCTGCCCATGACGGCGAATTGAAACAATTGTTCGGAGCTGCAATCCACGTTGGCGCCGAGATCGAGCATGTGGGTGCGGCCGGTCCTGGTGGGCAGCGCGGCGCAGATAGCCGGGCGGTCTACGCCGGGGAGGGTTTTCAGGACATAACGCGCGGTGGCCATCAGCGCGCCGGTGTTGCCGGCGCTGACACAGGCGTGCGCCCGGCCCTCTTTTACTAAATTGATCGCCACTCGCATGGAAGAATCCTTTTTCAGGCGCAGGGCCTGGGAGGGCAGCTCATCCGACTCCACGCGCTGCGAGGCGTGCTGGATGTGCAAACGCTCATTGGGCTTGCTCACCCGTAGTTCGTGAGTCAGTAACTCCTGGTCTCCAACCAGAATGAGCTGGATATCCTGATGCTCGGCAAGCATCCGTAGCGCGGCGGGAACCACGACGGGAGGGCCGTAATCCCCTCCCATGGCGTCAAGGGCGATAGTGACGGGTGTACTCATCTACCGTGCGTCGGGGAGAAGCGTTTCACGGCGCTCAAAGTGCGGGCAAAGCCGCAGCAGGATTCAGCTCAGCGATCCGGTGGTTATTCGCCCTTGCCGGCGATGACCTTGCGCCCGCGGTAATAGCCACTCGGGCTGATATGGTGGCGTAGATGGGTATCGCCCGTGCTGGGCTCGATGGACAGTGTCGGTGCGCTGAGCGCATCGTGGGAGCGGCGCATACCGCGCTTGGAGGGTGTTTTACGACTCTTTTGTACTGCCATGGGGACTTCCTCTTAACTAAAGACTTGCTATTATAAATGGTTAGCCGTTTTTCTTCCAATCCGACAATACCGCAAAGGGTTTGCGGGTGTCCTGCGGTTTTTCCCCACTCCCTTGAGCCGAAGCTGGGCACTGCGATTCAGGGTGTTTGGGCACGAGAGGCAGACACAACAGCAACTCGTCCTCGATAATGTCTGACAAGATCACTGGCCCAGATCCTGCCATTAAAGGCTCATAGTGATCGGGCAGTGCGTGCGCCTCGGCCGGGGAATTCACCAGTCCCAAGGTCATCCCGGCATTTACCGGGAAGTCCATAGCCTGCATACAGCGTTGACAGGTCAAAATGAGCTTACCGCGTATATGTCCTCGCAGATAGGGTATCCGTTCAGGGTCCATGCCGAATTCCAAGGTGACCTCTACCGCCCCCTCCGTAGTGTGTAGCGAGGGCGCCAACCTGCGCATCCCTGCAAGCTCCAGTTCACCGGATAACAGCTCTCCCTTGCCGGCCAGTTGCAGCGGGTCTATATGCACCGGTAGCCGCTTTGACATAGGCCGCGCATAATATAGCTAAACAACCGTACAGTCAAAGTAAGCGATATGGCCCTGGATACTCGGAAAAATAAAATACCCCGCGACAAAACCGCGGGGAATAAATTTTAATATGTCATCACTCATCCTGGCTTCGACCTCGCCCTTCAGAAGGCACTTGCTGGAGCGATTGGGCTTGCCTTTCGACATCGTCTCGCCTCAGATGGATGAGACCCCTCTGCCTGGAGAGGCGGCGCCGCAACTGGTGCATCGGCTTGCGGAGGCCAAGGCCAGGGCTGTGGTGCAACAGTACCCCGCCGCCCTGATTATCGGCGGGGATCAGGTCGCCACCTTTGAAAATGAAATTATTGGCAAACCGGGCAGCCATCAGGCGGCCGTCGCCCAATTGCGGCGGTTTTCAGGGCACAGTCTACAATTTCATACCGGTGTTGCCCTGCTGAACAGCGCCAGCGGAACAATCCAGATCGAGGTCGTACACACGACGGTCGAGTTTCGCTCGCTGAGCGAAGGGCAGATAACCCATTATTTAAACCGCGAACAACCCTATCAGTGCGCGGGGAGCTTCAAATCCGAAGGCTTAGGGATAGCCCTGTTTGAGAGTATTCGCGGCGACGACCCCACGGCCCTGATGGGTCTGCCGCTGATTACCTTGGTGCGGATGCTGGAGCGGGAAAAGTTGCGGATACTCTGAATGAACCGTTGATTTCTTGGCTCCCCGGGACGGACTCGAACCGCCGACCCAGTGATTAACAGTCACTTGCTCTACCGACTGAGCTACCGGGGAAGATCAAACCGCCAATGGTAAGCGGCTGACCTGCTCAGGTCAACAGGAATCAGTGTGGTTGCTCAAGTTGACTTGCCGTGATGTCCGAGTCGAGCGGAAAGTTTCTGGCCGGCATCCACCACGGGAGCACTCCACGCGTGATCGCGTCTTTCAATCGGCGCCGAGACTGATAACCCGGCTACCATCTTGCCATCGGCATTCAATACGGGTGTGGCGATACAGCCTACACCCAACTCCGCCTCTTCGTTGTCCAGTGCATAGCCGCGATCCAGCGCCTCACTCGCATCGCGCCACAGTTGTTGGGCGTCCACCAAGGTGTGTGGTGTGAAGGTCGGTAGCCCGCTCCGCTGCACATAGCGGTCGAAGGCGACCTTGCCCTGCGCAGCGAGGAACAACTTCCCGGCCGCCGTGACATGCAACGGCGCACGGCCGCCGATGACCTGCTCGACACGGATTGTTTTGGTGCTGCTGATGCGCTCGACATAGACTACCTCGCCCCCCTCGCACAGCGTCAGATTCACCGTTTCCCCGATCTCGCCGCGCAACCACTCCATGATCGGCAGCGCCTCGCGCCGCAGATCCACGCGCAATTGCACCCGGCTCGCAAGGCGGAGGAAACGCAAGCCTAGCTGGTAGCGGCCCTGTTCGTCACGCTCAATCAGGCCGTGTTCAACCCCGGCGGCCAGGATACGGTAGGCGGTGGAGGGGTGCAGGCCGGTTTCAGCGGAAAGAATTTTAAGGCTTACCGGCCGTTCCGCCGCACCGATGGCGTCTAGCAAGCCCACCAAGCGGTCTACCACTTGGATTCGGCCGCCAGGCGCAGAGGGGTTAGTCTCATTCATATTTCATATTATGAAAACGATTATGTATTGTGAAATATTCTAACCCAGATTAGACTGATTGCAAGCTATTTTTAGAGGAATTGTGCCATGAGCCTAGCCAGTACCGATCTGCAAGCGATTCCGGCCATCCCGGATTTTTGTGAAGGGATTCAATACTATGGGGCAGTCTGGCCGGAGTTCGGCCAGCATGTTCTTCGGCCGGTGATTGCCGAGGGTGAGCGAGCCATCTCTGATCCGAGTGATCCGCAGGCCGTCTACCAGACCCTGCTTGCGGCGGACGCGCTGCGGTACCTCACCCTGCAAATCACCGGCAGCAAGGCCTCCGGCCATCCGGGCGGATTCGCCAGCAGCGCCGAAGCCTATGCGGCGTTGGTGATGCTGGGGCATATCAACATCCTCACCGAGGTGGGCCATCATGCTCCCGGTTTTTATAGCGCAATGTTTCTCGATGGCTCGCTGGAGGAGATCGGCATCAACACGGTGGCGGATTTGCGCCAGCGCTTTCGTGAGCGCCACGGCCTGCTGGGCCATCTGTCCGGCGCCATCCCCGGCATCCTCGCCCCGGCCGGGCCGCTGGGTCAGGGCCAGCATTTTGCGATGGCGGGCGCGTTGCTGCACCGCAAGGTGCTGTTCCCGTTCACCACCGGCGACGGCGGCATGGGCGAGCCCTATGTGCTGAATTCGATGATGCACTTTCACACCGCATTTCCCGATGTGACCAATTTCCTGCCGGTGCTGGTCTGGAACGGTTACAGCCAGGAGCATCACGCCATGGTGTCCACCTGGAGTGATGCGCAGATGGAAAGCTACTGGCGCGGGCACGGCTTTGAGCGCGTGATTCTGGTAGATGCCAAGGCGTTTGACGACAGCGCGCAAGCGGGCGCGTTCGTGGACAGCACGCGTTTCTCACACAAGCAGCGCATGGCCTTCACTCAAGCCGTGCTGGATCAGATGAATCAAGCCGCGCAGTCCGCGCTGGGCGGTCAACTGACAGTGTTCATCATCAAACAGTTGAAGGGCTCGGGCGTGCATGCGCTGGGCGCCAAGTCGCACAATCTCTACGCGCAGCACTCGCTGGAACATGCCGATGTGCGGCAAGGTTTGCAGCGGCGCGCGCTGCCGCGCGAGGCGTGGCAGATCGTGCGCGACAACTTCCGCCGCGCCGGTGGCGGCCCGGCCGCGCACCGCGCGGTGACGGAGAGCGTATTGGAACTCGCCGCGCTGTCTCCCCTGCCTTTTCAGGAACTGCCGCTGGGCGAGAGCAATGCGCCGACCACTGCCATGGGCGCGCTGGTCGCGGCAGTGGGCCAGCAAGACCCGCGTTTTCTGGTAACCAACGCTGACGGCAACGAGGCCTCCGGCATTGCCAATATCAATCAGGCGCTCAAGATTCGCCATCCGACCGAGGACGCGCTCTACCATCAAGCGCCGCATGGCCAGGTGTACGAACCGCTGAACGAAGACGCCTGCGCCGGTCTCGCTGCGGGTCTCGCCCTGTTCGGCGCGCGCAGCCTGTGGTGTTCGTACGAAAGTTTCGCCATCAACGGATTGCCGATATGGCAAACCGTGACCCAGGCCATGGCGGAATTGCGACGCCGCACACCCAGCGTCATCACGCTGTTTACCGCCGGAGCGCTGGAGCAAGGGCGCAACGGCTGGACCCACCAGCGTCCGGAGATTGAGGCCTATTTCGCTGCCATGATGCGTAACGGCAACGTGTACCCGCTGTTCCCGGTGGACGCGAACATGATCCAGGCCGCGTACGGCTGGGCGCTCGATCAATACAACAAGGGCATCGTGATTACCGCCTCCAAGTCGCCGCTGCCGGTACGCACCACACTGGATCAGGGACGGCGCGCGCTGCACGAAGGCGCATTCACCCTGCTGGAACAACCCGGCGCAAAAACCGTGGTGTTTGCGGTGGTGGGCGACATGGCGTTGCTGCCGGTGTACGAAGCCGCGCAGCAACTGCAACAGTGCGGTGTGGGCGCGAGAATTGTGGCGCTGGTCAATCCGCGCCGCCTGTACCGCCCCACCGATGTGGCCTGGGATACCTGCGCCGAGCCTGACAATCTGTTCATGGACGATGATCACTTCAACGCCCTCTTCGACGGCGATGTGCTGCTCGGCGTGAGCGGCGGGCCGAGCGCCCCGCTGGAGCCGGTGCTGCTGCGCACGCGCGCGCAGCGGCGCGACGTGTTCACCTGGAAGCGCGGCGAGACCTGCGCCTCGGCGGCGGAAATCATGGCCTTCAACACGCTGACGGCCGAAGCCCTGGTGCAACGCGCGATACAATTGTTGTAGCGCGCCTCTAGTGCAGGCATGAACCCAACGCAAAAAATCATCGTGCTGGATGACGACCCCACCGGTTCGCAAACGGTGCATGGCTGTTTGTTGCTTACGCGCTGGGACGTCGCCACCCTGCAACTGGGGTTGCGCGACGCCGCACCGCTGTTTTTTATTCTGACCAACACGCGCGCCTTGGACGGCGCGCACGCCGCAGCGGTCACGTGCGAGGTGTGCCGCAATCTCAAGCAGGCCCTGGCGGATACGGACATCCAGCCCATCATCATCAGCCGCTCCGACTCCACGCTACGCGGCCATTATCCGCTTGAGACCGATGTCATCGCTGAGGAGATGGGACCGTTCGACGCCCATTTCCTGATCCCCGCATTTTTTGAAGGCGGACGCGTGACGCGCGACAGCGTGCATTACTTGAAAGTTGACGGCAAGGAAACGCCGGTGCACGAAACCGAATTCGCGCGCGATTCGGTATTTGGCTACCGCCACAGTTATCTGCCCGCCTATGTGGAAGAAAAAACCCAAGGCCGCACCAAGGCGTCCGAGGTCGAGCGCTTCCTGCTGCAGGATTCAGACGCGGGTCTGCTACCGCGCCTACTCGCCATGCGGGATAATCGTTGCGCCGTGGTGGATGCTGAAAGCTACAACGATTTAACGCGATTTACCCGAGTAATCCAGTGCGCTATTGGGCAAGGCAAGCGCTTTTTATTTCGCAGCGCCGCCAGCCTGGTCGCCGCGCTCGCCGCACTGCCGCCGCCTGTCGTCGCTGCGGAGGCGATGGGCCGTTTATGTCGCGACCGTCAGCCCGGTGTAGTCATAGTGGGGTCTCATGTCGCTAAAACCAGCCGCCAGCTCGTTCGCTTGTTGCAGGAAACGGGCACGGTGGGCATTGAACTGGATGTCGCGCGTCTGCCGGAGGCGTTTAATGCGCTGTGCGAAGAGGCTGTGCGCGCCGCGGATCAGGCCTTTCGAAGCGGCAAGACCGGCGTGATCTACACCAGCCGCGCAGAGCGGCGTTTCGACAGCGCCGCGACTCAATTGGCGTTTGGAGAAAACGTCTCCCGGCTGTTGATGGAGATCCTACGTCGTCTTCCTCGCGAGATCGGTTTTGTCATCAGCAAGGGCGGCATCACTTCACACGACACCCTCAGCAAAGGGCTGGCGCTGTCGAGCGTGCGCTTGATCGGCCAGATCGCACCGGGCTGCTCGCTGGTGTGCTGCCCCCCCGACCACGCGTTGTTCCCCAATCTCCCGGTGGTGATCTTTCCCGGCAATGTCGGTGAGGACGATACCTTGGCGCAGGTTTACCGGTCCCTGGAGTCTGCCCATGCCACGCTTCCTGGCAGTTAGCTTCGCATCGGAAGCCAACCGTCGTAGAATGCTGCCATGCTTACTGCACAAACCGCGTTGCTGGACAAACAGGCCTTGTTGGCCGCCCTCTCCGAGATTCTGCCCGTGCAATCGGTGCTGGAGCAGGATGAGGATTTGCGTCCTTACGAATGCGACGGCCTGACGGCCTACCGCGCCCTACCCGGCGTGGTTTGCCTGCCAGAGACGGTGGCGCAGGTGCAAAAAATTCTCCGGCTCTGTTACAGCATGCACATTCCCGTGGTGGCGCGCGGCGCGGGCACCGGTTTGTCGGGCGGTGCCCTGCCGCTGCCCGACGGTGTGCTGCTGTCACTTGCCAAGTTCACGCGCACCTTGGAGATTGATCTGCACAATCGCGTGGCGCGGGTGGAGCCAGGGGTGCGCAATCTCGCCATCTCCCAAGCGGTCGCGCCATATGGGTTGTATTACGCCCCCGACCCTTCCTCGCAAATTGCCTGCACCATCGGCGGTAACGTCGCGGAAAACTCCGGCGGCGTGCATTGCCTGAAATATGGGCTCACCGTACACAACGTGGTGGGACTCAAGATCCTGACCATGGACGGGGAATTGCTGGAACTGGGCGGGAAAACCCTGGACGCCCCCGGTTACGATCTGCTCGCCTTATTACATGGCTCGGAAGGCCTGCTCGGCGTGATCGTGGAGGTGACCGTAAAATTGCTGCCCAAGCCCGAGCGCGCTCAGGTGGTGCTGGCCGCCTTCAGCGACGTCGCGGCGGCCGGCGAGGCGGTCGCCGCCATCATCGCCGCCGGCATTATCCCGGCGGGCTTGGAAATGATGGACCGGTTGGCCACTCGCGCCGCGGAGGACTTCGTGCACGCTGGCTATCCGGCCGATGCGGCGGCGCTGTTGCTGTGTGAGCTGGACGGCGTCAACGAGGAAGTCTCTGAACGGATTTTTGAAGTGCGCCAGTTGTTGCTCAAGGCCGGAGCTACCGAAGTACGCACCGCAAAGGATGAAATCGAGCGCCTGAAATTCTGGGCCGGCCGCAAGGCCGCCTTTCCCGCAGTGGGACGGCTCGCACCCGACTATTACTGCATGGATGGCACCATCCCGCGGGCGCGCCTGTCCGAGGTGCTGACACGCATCGCCGGGCTTTCCGAACGCTATAACTTGCCGGTCGCCAATGTGTTTCATGCAGGCGACGGGAATCTTCATCCGTTGATTTTATACGACGCGAACAAGCCGGGCGAGTTGGCACGCGCCGAGGAATTTGGCGGTGAGATATTGGAGTTGTGCGTTGCGGTGGGGGGCACCATAACCGGCGAACACGGCGTAGGGGTGGAAAAATTAAATCAGATGTGTGTGCAATTCAATTCCACTGAACTCGCGCAGTTTCACGCGCTGAAGGATGCCTTCGATCCCAAACATCTGCTCAACCCCGGCAAGGCCGTTCCAACGCTGCACCGCTGCGCCGAATTCGGCGCGCTGCACGTCCACAAAGGCCGGCTCCCGTTCCCCGAACTGGAGCGGTTTTGAATGGACGCGGATTGCGGCACACAACTCCAGGCGACCGTGCAAGAGGCCGTCGCAACCAAAACCGCCTTGCGTATCCAGGGCGGCGGCAGTAAAAACTTTTATGGACGGGTCAGCTCCGGCAAGCCGCTTGCGTTGCACAAACATCGCGGTATCCTCAATTACCAACCCAGTGAACTCATCATCACTGCGCGCAGCGGCACCCCACTGGCCGAGATCGAGGCCGCCTTGGCGGAGCACGGCCAGATGCTGCCGTTCGAACCCCCTCACTTTGGTTCCAACGCGACACTCGGCGGCACTATCGCCTGCGGCGTATCGGGTCCGCGCCGTCCTTATACCGGTGCTGCGCGCGATTTCGTATTAGGGATAAAAATCATCAACGGCAAGGGCGAGATCCTGAAATTCGGCGGGGAGGTGATGAAAAATGTCGCGGGCTTCGATGTCTCGCGCCTGATGGTTGGGGCGTTGGGGACACTGGGCATCTTGCTGGAGATCTCGCTCAAGATCTTACCCAGACCACAGAGCGAGCTGACCTTGGCCTTTCAAACCTCCCCGCAACAAGCGATCGCCTTGCTCACTGACTGGAACAATCGCGCGGTGCCCTTGTCCTCCGCCTGTTACGATGGAGAGCAGTTGTGGGTCCGCCTCTCGGGCAGTGACACCGAGGTGCGCATCACTCGGCAAAAAATCGGCGGAACTGAGGAGCCCGACGGTAGTACCTTCTGGGAGCGGATGCGTGAGCACCGGCATGATTTCTTCAACGACACCGCGCCGCTCTGGCGCTTGTCCGTCCCTCCCGCGACGGCGCCCCTCAACCTTCCCGGGCAGTGGATTATGGATTGGGGCGGCGCGCAGCGCTGGCTGAAAAATCCCCTGCCCGCCGAAGTGATACGCGAAACGGTTGTCCGTCTGGGCGGCCATGCCACGCTGTTCCGCAACGGTCCGCGCAACGGCCAGATTTTTCATCCGCTGCCCCCCGCGCTACTCACCCTGCACAAGCGCCTCAAATCCGCCTTTGACCCACACGGCATTCTGAATCGGGGACGGCTCTACGCCGAGTTTTAGATCATGCAGACACAACTGTTAGACAAGTATAAAAATACCCCCGAGGGTCAGGAGGCCGACGCCATCTTGCGTAGCTGTGTGCATTGCGGCTTCTGCACCGCCACCTGCCCCACTTATCAATTGCTCGGCGACGAACTGGACGGGCCACGCGGCAGAATTTACCTCATAAAAAATCTCTTGGAAGGCTCTGAAGTCGGTCGAGGCACTCAGCTCCATCTAGATCGCTGCCTCACCTGCCGCGCCTGCGAAACCACCTGCCCTTCCGGTGTGCAGTACGGGCGGCTCGCCGATATCGCTCGCGGTGTCATTGAGCAACAAGTGCCCCGCCCTTGGCGTGAGCGCATACTGCGTCGCCTATTACGCATCATTGTCCCCCATCCACGGCGCTTCGCCGCACTGTTGCGTATGGGACAATGGCTGAAACCGGCTCTACCCGTGAGACTGGGTCGCTCCGTTCCACCACGACAACAGGCCGAGTTATGGCCAAGTCCGCGGCACAAGCGGCGCATGTTGATACTCGATGGTTGCGTGCAGCCGGCGCTGGCGCCCCATATCAATCTTGCCACGGCCCGTGTGCTGGACAGGCTGGGCATCAGCCTGCTGCGCGCCAATAAGGCTGGCTGCTGCGGTGCGGTGAGCTATCACCTCGGCGCACATGAGGAAGGCCTGG
>JAYUCX010000035.1:0-4901 GCA_043740145.1 Gammaproteobacteria bacterium | reverse complement strand
GCCGATGCAGTACACCGCCCAAAGGGCGGCCAGCAGGTGCGTCAGTAGCCGCCACTTTGCGACGATGGGAGTGATGTCATCCCAAGCGCCGATGAAGGCAATCAACACGCCGCCGCCGAGCAACGCCCAACTCACATCCCCATTGAGCAGTCCCCAATAGTGCAACACTCCAATGGCCAGAAAAAAACTGAGGGCAATCGCCGCCCCTCCGCCGGTCGGGGTTGGATGCGTATGGGAACTGCGCGCACTGGGGTGATCCAGCAAGGCGTAGTCGAGGGCGTAGCGCCGGATCAGCCCGGTGAGCAGCAGTGAAACTGCGAAAACGCCGATCAATAGTCCAAAAAAATTTAGCGGCATCATCGTGCTGTGAAATTTAGGGTGCCCTTTACTCGCGGCGCCAGGTGGTACCGTGCGGGCCGTCTTCGAGGATGATCCGATTGGCCTTGAGCAGATCCCGAATTCGATCCGACTCCGCCCAATTTTTTGTCGCGCGCGCGGCATTGCGTTGCGCGATCATCTCTTCAACGTTGATGACCCTCTCGGCGGGGCCTTGCAGATAGGCCTCGGGGTCTTCCTGCAACAAACCCAGGATACCCGCCAGCTTTCTGAGTTGAGCCGCGAGCGGCGCCGCCTTGGCGATGTCTTCGTGCGACTTATGACTGTTGATCTCGCGCACCATGTCGAATAATACCGCTATTGCCTCACGTGTATTGAAGTCATCATCCATGGCGGCGAGAAAGCGTGAGGTGTGAGGCATGAGGCGTGAGGTACTATCTCCTGTATTCAGCCCCTCACCCCTTACTCCTTTCTCCTCACCCATCGAAGGCAATCCACGCAGGGCGGTATAAAAGCGTGTCAACTCGCTGCGGGCGAGCTGTAAATTTTCTTCGGAGTAGCTGAGCGGACTGCGGTAGTGGCTGGCCAGTATGAAATAGCGAATCTCTTCAGGGCGATAGCGTGCGAGCACCTCGCGCACCATAAAAAAATTGCCAAGTGACTTGGACATCTTTTCATCCGCCACGCGCACAAAGCCGTTGTGCATCCAGACGTTGACAAACTTGTGGCCGGTGGCGGCCTCGGATTGGGCGATCTCATTTTCGTGATGCGGAAATTGCAGATCCATGCCGCCGCCGTGGATGTCGAAGTGCTCGCCAAGACAATGCGTAGACATCGCCGAGCACTCGATATGCCAGCCCGGCCGGCCCTTGCCCCACGGCGAATCCCAACTCGGCTCATCCGGTTTAGCGGCCTTCCATAACACAAAATCCAGCGGCTCTCTCTTGGACTCGTCCACCTCGACGCGCGCCCCGACTCGCAGTTCGTCGAGATGCTTGCCGGAAAGTTTTCCGTAACCCTTGAACCGGCTCACGGCATAATAGATGTCGCCGTTCCCGGCCTGATAGGCATAGTCCTTGGCCATCAGACTGCCAATCATGGCGACGATTTCGCCGATGTGCTCGGTGGCGCGCGGCTCGTAATCGGGCCGCAGCACGCCCAATTTACCAGCGTCTTCGTGCATGGCCTGGATGAAGCGCGTCGTCAATGCGCCGATGGTCTCGTGATTCTCATGCGCACGGCGGATAATCTTGTCGTCAATATCCGTGATATTGCGCACGTAGGTGACCTGATAACCCAAGGCGCGCAGATAGCGCACCACCGTGTCGAACACGACGAGCACCCGGGCGTGGCCGAGGTGGCAATAGTCATACACCGTCATACCGCAGACATACAGCCGCACCTTGCCGGGCTCGATGGGGATGAACGGTTCTTTGGTCTTGGTGAGGCTGTTATGAATGTGCAGCATGGGCGATTATTTTTCGGACTGAGATAAACAATGGTTTAACGCCGCTTCCAAGCGTTTGCGTGCCCGCTCCTCTCCCAGCAGCGGCAACAGCCTGGCTATCTCAGGGCCGTCGAGTTCACCGGTGAGCGCCGCGCGCAGCGGCTTGTACAGGGCCTTGCCGCTCACGCCCAGCGACTGTTTGATCTCATCGACAAGGGACTTAAAATCGTTCGGCTGGTGTTCCAGCGCCGTCAGCGCGCGTTCGAAAAAGATCTTGCCCGCCTGGGCGATGACCTGACGGGCGCCTAGCAGCCATTCCAGCGGATCGCTATACAAGATACGCGCCCACAGCAGCGCATGTTCGGGCAAGAAGACATTGGTACGGATCGCCGCGATGAACTCATCACGCTGCGCCGTAGCCACAAGCTCGTGCACCGCCGGACCCATCCACTCCCACAACTCATGGGTGTGGGCGTGGGCGATGGCCCGCTGCTGCCAATAATGCAATTGGCTGTCGTCAAAACGGGCGGGCGAGCGGCCAATCTTGCCGATATGAAACTCGGCGGCGAGTTCGAACAGCGTCATGAAATTATTGTTGTCGTAGGAATGCCCCAGGCGGGCCAGGTAATTATTCAGCGCCGCCGGGAAATAACCTGCATCGCGCAATTCTCGCACGCTATGGCTGCCGTGACGCTTGGACAAGGGCGTTCCGTCACTGCCCAGGATCAGCGACAGGTGCCCATACTCGGGGGTACGCAAACTCAGCGCGCGCAGCAGTAATATCTGGCGCGGGGTGTTGCTGAGATGATCCTCGCCGCGCAACACGTGAGTGACGCCCATCAGGGCGTCGTCGAGGGCGTTGCCGAAAAAGAAGGCGGGCGTGCCGTCGGCGCGGCGGATGATGAAATCGCCGATATCATCACTCACAAAACGTTGCGGGCCGCGTACCAAGTCTTCGAATTCCACCGTTTCGCCGCGCGGCACGCGAAACCGCAGAGTCGGCCTGAGACCCTGCGCCAGGCGTGTTTCTATCTGATCTTTGGTGAGCGCCGCGCAGGTGCCCGGATAGCGCGGCGCCTGGCCTGCGGCGAGTTTCACCTTGCGGGTAATGGCGAGTTCCTGTTCACTGCAAAAGCAGGGATAGGCGAGGCCATTATGCTCCAACTGCGAAAAATAGCGGTGATAGATCTCGCCGCGCTCCGATTGCAGATAAGGGCCTTGCGCCCCATCCACGACCGGCCCCTCTTGCCAGCCTAGCCCCATCCATAGCAGGTCTTCCTGCAAGGCCTCGGTGTACAGATGCTCGCTGCGTCCCTGATCGGTGTCCTCGATGCGCAGCAAAAAAATACCCTGCGTGTGACGCGCGAGCAACGCGCAGAACAAAGCGACGCGGGCGTTACCGAGGTGCAAGAATCCTGTGGGGCTTGGAGCGAAGCGGGTCTTGCAAGGGGTGAAGGCCATAATATCGCATTTTAGCCTAAAGCCACTTCTATAACAAAATCTGTTATCCTCTTTTTCTCGTGTCTTAAACCTATTATCATTGAATACGTATTGCCCCCCTATACGGATGTTGACGCTATGAAAGATTTACTATCCAGTCTTGCCCTCGTCTTTGCCGTTTTCACAACTTCCGTCTATGCCGATATGCCGGGCGCTCCGGATCTCCCACACGTACGCATCCAGACCACAATGGGCGACATCATCGTGGAATTGGATAAGAACAAGGCGCCGAAGACGGTCGAGAATTTTCTAAGCTATGTGCGGGAAAAGACCTACGACGGAACGATATTCCACCGTGTGGTTAAGGATTTCATGATACAAGGCGGTGCGGTCAATGCTTCTTATGAGCCGCGCCCCACCCACGCCACCATTCAGAGCGAGGCCAATAACGGTCTTAAAAATGATCGCGGCACCATCGCCATGGCGCGGGATTTCGATCCGCATTCCGCCAAGAGTCAATTTTTCATCAACACTATTGATAATCTGCACCTCAACCACTCCGCCCCCAAGGAGGGCTACTGGGGTTACACGGTGTTCGGCAAGGTCGTGCAGGGCATGGATGTAGTGGACCGTATCAATAACATCCCCACCGGACCCGGCGGCATGTTTGTGTCGAATGTTCCGAAAACTCTTATCACGATAAACACGATCACGATAGAGCCCCCCGCTCCTCCGACCGTAGTAGCCGCTGCGAAACCGGAGCCCAAAGCCGCTGCGAAAAAAACGTCCAAGCGGAAAGCCAAAAAGAAATCTGCCACCGCTCCTGTAACCGCCAAGGTCAAAACAAACAAAGTCGCCGAGGTACCTGTTGCCAAGCCAAAGTAACGCTCTGTTTATCTCCGATCTGCACCTCAGCGCAGAACGGCCGGCGATTACCGAGTTGTTTCTGAACTTTATCGGCGGGGAAGCACGCCGCGCCCAGGCATTGTATATTCTCGGTGATCTATTCGAGGTCTGGCTGGGCGACGATGACAACCAGCCTGAGCATCAGCGCATCATCGCCGCACTGCGCGACCTGAAAGGCAGCGGTACAGAGGTTTATCTCATGCACGGCAATCGTGATTTTTTGCTCGGCGAGGGTTTCGCGTCCGCCAGCGGTTGTCAGTTATTGCCCGAGGCGTGCGTGATAGATCTCGCGGACACCCCTACGCTACTCATGCACGGCGACACTCTCTGTAGTGACGATATTGACTATCAAAAATTCCGTCATACGGTACACAATCCGCAGTGGCAAAAACAGTTTTTATCTCTGCCTTTTGCCGAACGTGTGAGGCTCGCTCAAGGCATGCGCGCCGAGAGCCGTCTGCAAACCAGCATCAAGCCCGGCTACATCATGGATGTGAATCATCAGGCCGTCGAACAGGCCATGCTCGATCATAAAGTCCTGCGCTTGATACACGGCCACACGCATCGCCCGGCGGTGCACGACTTTCAGCTCAACGGCCGACCCGCACAGCGTATCGTGTTAGGCGACTGGTACGAGCAGGGCAGTGCGTTGTGGTGCGATGCCGAAGGTTGCCGTACCCAAAACCTGTCGCACACATCTTAAACATGGCCGACCTGGAGCAACAAGCCGTCACAGAATTGGAGACCGTGCGCGACTTCATCCGCTGGGGCG
>JAYUCX010000034.1:0-4904 GCA_043740145.1 Gammaproteobacteria bacterium | reverse complement strand
TGGCGCAGATCACCTTATCGGTCATGAAGTTGGGGGCCGTGATGATACTCGCTGCAATGGCCGTCGGCGAACTGCTCGCCCCGCTGAGCGAGCAGTATGCGCAAAGCCAGCGTTCGATCGCCTTGAGCGACCGCATCACCCTCAAGACCAACTACGGATTCTGGACCCGTGACGGTCAGAGCTTTATCAATATCCGCACCATTCTTCCCGGTGACCGCTTGGGCGACATCTCCATCCATGAATTCGACAAGCACTACACCCTGCGGGTGACGACCCACGCCGAGCGGGCCCACTATGAAAACAACACGTGGCGCCTGGAAGGCATCGTGCAAAGTTATATCGGCGATAACGGTGTCACCACGCGCAGGATCGAGAGCGCGGCGTGGGAGTCGTTGTTGAGCCCCGACATCATCGCCCTGGTGGCCATCAAACCCGACAAGCTCTCGGTCTGGGATCTCTACAGGTACATCGGCTATTTGCGCGACAACGGACAAAGCGTCGTGCGTTACGAGCAGGCCTTCTGGGGCAAACTCGTCGCGCCGGTCGTCACCGCGGTCATGATGTTCCTGGCGGTGCCCTTTACGTTTGGCGCGCTGCGCACCGCGGG
Organism: Gammaproteobacteria bacterium; assembly: GCA_043740145.1. GTDB lineage: Bacteria > Pseudomonadota > Gammaproteobacteria > SURF-13 > SURF-13 > JACPZD01. The sequence goes on along the minus strand of JAYUCX010000034.1, from coordinate 4,297 downwards.
TATGGGGCAGAGGTTGTTGATCGGCAGCATGGTAGGCATCGGATTCCATTTATTCAACCAAACCTTTACCCAGGTTGGACTGGTCTACAACTTCAACCCGCTGCTCACTGCCGCGCTGCCCGCGCTGCTGTTTTTTGGATTAGCGACCGCGCTGATGCGCCGGGTACAGTGAACGTAATGGTGCTCCCTAGGGGACTCGAACCCCTGTTATCGCCGTGAGAGGGCGGTGTCCTAGGCCACTAGACGAAGGGAGCAAGAGAAGTGGGGTTGTGGGGCTCTGCGCGGAAAAATGCTATTATACGCGAACAACCGCGCTACTCAAGCCGGTTCGCAGCACGATAAGGTACCGCCATAAAAAAAGACACAGCCATAACGAGCCCCCTGCGCCATACCGATCACACCATCGCAGCCAGTCTGATCAGCGAGAACTCGATGAGGGTGGTAAGCCGGCTCAAGGGGGCGGGCTACGATGCCTATCTGGTAGGGGGCTGTGTGCGCGATCTGTTGCTTGGCCGCGAACCCAAGGACTTCGACGTCGCGACCAATGCCCATCCCGAACAGGTGGAGCATCTGTTCCGCAACTGCCGCCTGATCGGGCGGCGTTTTCGCCTGGCCCACGTGCGCTTCGGCCGCGAGATCGTGGAGGTCGCCACCTTTCGCGGCGGGCAGGTTGATTCTGAAGCCTCCGACGCACAGGGAAGAGCGATAGCGAAGGGTCCTGCTAGTGTCGCGGGAGGCAGGACGCCGGGAGCGACCGATCAGAATGACAGTGGCAGAATTGTCCGGGATAACGTCTACGGAACGACCCTCGAAGAGGATGCCTTGCGGCGCGACTTCACGGTCAACGCCTTGTTCTACGATAGCAATGACGGCAGTGTCATAGATTACACCGGCGGTCTCGCCGATCTTCGGCTGGGTTCTATGCGCTTGGTGGGCAACCCTCAGCTCCGTTACCGTGAAGACCCGGTCCGCATGTTGCGTGCCGTGCGCTTTGCCGCCAAGCTGGGGTTTCGCATTCACCCCGACAGTGAGGCGCCGCTGTTCGAGTTGGGCTACCTGCTCGAGGATATTCCCTCCGCGCGCCTGTTCGAAGAGGTGCTCAAGCTATTCATGGGCGGTTGCGCGGTGCAGACCTTTGAACTCATGCGCCACTACCAGTTGTTCCGCCACCTGTTTCCCCAAACCGAAGCGAGCTTGGAACAATCCGGTCCCCACATCGGTTTGCTCACCCAAGCGCTGACCAATACCGATGTGCGAATCGCGGAGGATAAACCGGTCACCCCAGCATTTCTATTTGCGGCCCTGTTGTGGGGACCGATGCGGCTGTTGGCCGAGCAACTGCGCGGCGCCGATAGCGACGTACAGGGACGTACTAGTGTCGCGGGAGGCAGGACGCCGGGAGCGACCGGCGAGCTCCAGGCGATGGAGGCGGCCGCCGACATGGTGATCTCGCGTCAGATCCGCCGGGTCGCCGTGCCGAAGCGTTTTACTGTACCCATGCGCGAGATATGGGCCATGCAGCCCCGGTTTGCGCAGCGCTCCGGAAAGCGGCCGATGCGGCTGCTTGCCCATCCCCGTTTCCGCGCCGCCTATGATTTTCTCCTGTTGCGCAACGGGGCGGGTGAGCCATTACAGGAACTGTGCGACTGGTGGACCGAGCTTCAAACCGCACAAGGCCCCGATCAGGAGACGATGATCAGCCGTACCAAGGCGCCGGCCCCCCGCAAGCGCCGCCGGCGCCGATAGCCTACCCTCTCCCATGCCGGCGGTACGCGCCTATGTGGGCCTGGGTAGTAATCTGGACGACCCGGAACGGCAGATTACCCGCGCCCTTACCGAACTTGCCAAGTTGCCGCACACTCGGCTCATCAAGCCCTCCCGCCTGTATCTGAGCGCGCCGCTGGGTCCCGCGGGCCAGCCGGATTATGTGAACGCCGTGGCGCTTCTGGAGACCGCTTTATCCGCTAAGGAATTGCTTAAGCAATTGTTGGAGATCGAGCGCCGGCATGGGAGAATACGTACTGGTGAACAGTGGGGCCCGCGCACGTTGGACCTCGATCTTCTTTTGTATGGCGACCTGCACTATGCGGACCCGAGTTTGACGGTGCCCCACCCGCGGTTACACGAACGCGCCTTTGTCCTGTATCCTCTGGCCGAGCTTGACCCGGGACTACAGATACCCGGCAAGGGTACTTTGCAAGAACTGATCAAGCACTGTCCCAAACAGACACTGACGCCGCTGCCTATTTCGCTCTAATGATCAGCGTAACTCCCTCCGAGCAACACCGTTATATCGTTGTGGAAGGCCCGATAGGGGTAGGCAAGACCAGCCTCGCCGGACGGCTCGCCGATTCATTGGGGGCCTCACTGTTGTTGGAAGAAGCGCAAGACAACCCATTTCTTGAGCGCTTCTATCAAAATCCGCGCCAGGCGGCCCTGCCGACGCAATTGTATTTCCTGTTCCAGCGCGCCCGTCAGATCAAGGCTCTGCGCCAGCGGGACTTGTTCCGGCCGGCGCGGGTAACTGATTTCCTGATGGAGAAGGATCGCCTGTTCGCGGAGTTGACCCTCGATGACGACGAATTGCGCCTATATCAGCAGGTGTATGGCCAACTCACCCTTGATGCCCCGGCGCCGGATCTCGTCATCTATTTGCAGGCCCCGGTGGAAGTATTGCTGGCGCGCATTCAGAAGCGTGGCCTGAGCCATGAGCGGCTCATCGAGACGGCGTATCTGCAACGCCTGGTGGACGCCTACACGGAGTTTTTCTATCACTACGCCGCCGCCCCCTTGTTGATCGTCAACGCCGCCGAGATAGACCCCGTCAACAACGAGCAGGATTATCAGCAATTACTGGAGCACGCCCGTGCGGTCCAGCGCGGGCGGCATTACTTTAATCCGTTGCCTATCGCCTTATGACTTTCCTCAAGCCGGTGACTCTCACCACCCTGCGTGATATGAAGCGCAAGGGCGAAAAGATCACCTGTCTCACCGCCTATGACGCAAGTTTCGCCCGGCTGCTCGACGAGGCGGGTGTGGAGCTACTTATGGTGGGTGACTCCTTGGGCATGGTCATACAAGGCTACGACAGCACATTGCCTGTCACGGTGGCGGACATGATCTACCACACCCGTAATGTGCGGCGCGGCGCCCGGCGCGCCTTCGTGGTCACCGACATGCCGTTTATGAGCTACGCGAGTCCGGCGCAGGCCATCGGCAACGCGGCGCGCATCCTACAGGAGGGCGGGGCGCAAATGGTCAAACTGGAGGGCGGCGCATGGCTGGCCGAGACCGTGCAGGAACTCAGCGTGCGTGGCATCCCCGTATGTGCGCACCTCGGCCTGTTGCCGCAATCGGTACACCAGCTCGGCGGTTATCGCGTGCAAGGGCGCGACCCGGCGAGCGCCCAGACCCTGCTTGATGACGCCAAAAGTCTGGAGGAGGCCGGCGCCAGTCTGTTGCTGCTGGAATCGGTGCCTGCTGCCCTGGCCGCCGACATCACCCGCCACGCCACGGCCCCGGTAATCGGTATCGGGGCTGGGCCGCAGACCGACGGCCAGATACTGGTGCTCTATGATCTGTTGGGCATCACGGAGAAACGTCCCAAGTTTTCTAAAGATTTCCTGGCGGGCGAGGCTGGTATTCAAGAGGCGGTACAAGCCTACATCAAGGCCGTAAAATCCGGCGCGTTTCCTGGCGCGGAACATACCTTCAGCTAATGCAGACTGTAAAAACCATCAGCGCCCTGCGGGCGGAGCTTGCGTCTTGGCGCGTGAAAGGCGAACGTATTGCCTTTGTACCGACTATGGGCAACCTGCATGCCGGTCACCTCAAGCTGGTGGAGATCGCCAAAAAGCAGGCCAAACGGGTCGTAGTGAGCATTTTTGTGAACCCTTTGCAATTCTGGCCAAATGAGGATTTTGCGTCATATCCCTGCACATTTGAAGAAGATAGCCGCATTTTGTTAGAAAATAGCGTAGATATACTATTTGCCCCGGAGCTCGAGGAGATCTATCCAGAGAGTCTGGCTACCCTGACTAGAGTGGAGGTGCCTGAGCTATCGGATATTCTTTGCGGAGCTTCCCGTCCGGGTCATTTCAGGGGGGTCGCCATGGTAGTCAACAAGCTGTTCAACATCGTGCAGCCTGATCTGTCCGTGTTCGGCGAAAAGGACTACCAGCAGTTGCAGATTATCCGTCGCATGGTCAAAGACCTCGCCATGCCGATTGAGATCGTGGGCGTACCCACGGTGCGTGAGCCGGACGGACTCGCCATGAGCTCGCGCAACGGTTATTTA
>JAYUCX010000033.1:0-4912 GCA_043740145.1 Gammaproteobacteria bacterium | reverse complement strand
GCACAGCGTTTTTGACGTACAGGGAAGTACTAATGTCGCGGGAGGCAGGATGCCGGGAGCGACCCATGTTTCACAAAAAACAAAGGCCAGCACATGGGCTGGCCTGGATAGAGCGATTTAAGGGCACCTCTAAAAATGCGTCTTTTGTCTTTATGCGGCGTTGGAATTCTACTCAAAATGCTCATGTACTGACGTATACACTGCGCGTTCTCGCAGAATTCCGTCTTGCCTAAAGACAAAATCCACTATTTTTAGAGGTACCCTTAAGCCGAATCAAGAAGGTTTGGGCAGAGACAGAATAAAATCCACCAGCTTTTCGATCTCGTTGTCGGGCACGCGGGGCGAATAGGGCGGCATCACCGCCGTTCCCCAACGGCCCGTGCCGCCGGTGTGTACCCATTTTACCAATATGTCACGGGCATCCGGCTTGCCCCGGTATTTCTCCGCCACAGCGCCCCAGGCCGGACCGATGATCTGCCGCTTAAACTCTTTATCGTGACAGGCTAAACAACCGCTGCTCTTGGCGAGGGCGGTGCCCTCTTCCAGGCTCGGCGCCTTGCCTGCGCCCGCCCCAGCGAGCGCCGGCTTGGCCGGCGGTTCTTCGGCGGGAGCTTGGGCAGGCGTGGCGGGCTTAGGCGCAGCGGCTTTTTCCACGGCCGGCGGGGAAGAAGCTGCAGGTGCGGGGGCGGGCGTCGGTGTCGTAGTCGCGGCGGGCGCCTTGGGAGCCACAGGGGCGCTCGTCGTCTGTGCCGCCTCTTCCTTGCCGCAAGCGCTCACCAGTAGGGTGAGGGCGGCCATCATTAAGATGGATTGTTTCATCGTTGTACTCCCTGCTACTCGGTTAGTGCCCAACGGTATTTGGATAGGTAGCGAGTGGGCTTGCCATACTATACAACATAAGGAAGCAGGAGTTTAGCCCCAACGGCGAAGACCAGGGCTACCTTGAGGGCAGCCCTGGAGCTTCTTTACAGCCGATTACTGAGCGGGGGCGGGTTCTGCAGGTGCTGGGGCCGGAGCGGGCTCAGCTGGGGCAGGAGTCGGCACCGGGACGGGTATAATAACCGTGTCAGCGGGAGCTGGCGCAGGGGCGGGTACAACAACCGTGTCAGCTGGCGCAGGGACTATAACCGTTTCTTCTTTTTTCTCACAGGCGCTAAGGGCCAATGCCAAGCTGATGCCAATTAGTGCAGTGTATCTCATTTTTATCTTCCTTCTAGGTTGGGTTAAAGATTTATGTATAGCTGAGATTTAGACTCAACGTAAAGTCTAGCAGATTTTTGGAGCCCGATCAAAACCATGCTTTTGGCTTGCAATATGGCGGTTCGACCCAGCGCCGGTACGCCTATGGCGTTTTAGGCAGGACTTGTATATACTACGCAGTTCTGTATATATCGTTTGATATATAGAGCATACGCGTCTCTGATCTCTCTCCGGTTTTAATACCGCAGGTTTCCTGATAGCGACGTATAAGGAACCTGGCGGTCAGCCCCAGCCACTGCGGTACCCGCCCTAACAGTTCGCAATATAGCGACCCCTATTGGTTCGATAGGCCGCGTTTTGCTGCTAAGCACCGGTTTTTTTACTTTTTAAATCCGCACGTGGACTGCGGATGAGGATACTATTTTGTCATTTCAAACATTAAATCTTGATTCAAAGCTGTTACGCGCCATCGAAGCGAGCGGTTACACTACTCCCACAGATATTCAAAGCCAGGCTATTCCAGTCGTTCTGTCAGGCCGCGACCTGATGGCCTCGGCGCAGACCGGCACCGGCAAGACGGCCGCCTTCGTTTTACCTGCCTTGCAGCGCCTGCTCACGGCCTCCCCACGCCAGGGCCGCGGGCCACGCATGCTGGTCTTGACGCCCACCCGGGAACTCGCCGCGCAGATACTGGATGCCGTCAAACGTTATGGCAAGTTCGTCCAGTTACGCACCGGCGCCATCGTCGGCGGCGCACCCTACCCTGCCCAGCAGAAACTTCTGCGCGAGAACCTGGACATCATGGTTGCGACCCCCGGCCGTTTGATTGACCACATGGAGCGTGGCCGTGTGGACTTCTCGCGCGTCGAGATACTGGTGCTGGACGAAGCGGACCGGATGCTCGATATGGGCTTTATCGAGCCCGTCGAACTCATAAGCAAGGCTACCCCGGCTGACCGGCAAACGTTGCTGTTTTCCGCGACCCTGGAAAGTAAAGTTCTAGGCCTTGCACGTAAGCTATTGAAAGACCCGATGCGCATACAGATGGCAGGCGCGCAGGAGAAGCATGCCCAGATCGAGCAGCGCGTGCATCAGGCCGACGACATGCGCCACAAGCGGCGTCTGCTGGACCACATCCTTTGCACCAAGGATCTCAATCAGGCCATCGTCTTCACCGCGACCAAGCGGTCTGCGGACGATCTGGCCAAGTCCCTGACAGCCGATGGCCATGCCTGCGCCGCTTTGCACGGTGACATGCAACAGGGCGCACGCAACCGTACCGTGCAACGGCTGCGGCTAGGGACCGTCAAGGTCCTGGTCGCCACCGATGTCGCCTCACGCGGCCTGGACATCAAGGGCGTCAGTCACGTCATTAACTTCGACCTGCCCATGGTGGCCGAGGATTACGTTCACCGCATCGGCCGTACCGGCCGCGCCGGGACCTTTGGCATCGCCGCGTCACTGGTGGGGCCTCAGGATTGGGGTAAACTCGCCGGCATTGAGCGGCTCACGGGAAATCGCCTGGAGCGGCACGTTGTCCCCGGTCTCGAACCCACCGTGCCGGAATCCAGGGCGTCCCGGCCTGCTCCGCGCCAAGGTAAAGGCAGGGGGCAAAAGGCCACCGCCGGCAAGGGCGGAGGATTCAAGGGCGGGTTTAAGCAGGGCTTCAGCAAAGGTCGCGGCGAAAGCCGTCCCTCCGGACGCACCGATAGCCGCCGGAGCAGTGCCCGCTCTCGCGCCTGAAGCACGGATGTGTTTGGTAACACGGAAAGCGGGGCGCAAGTCCCGCTTTTTTTATGTCCCGGACTCGCGCAAGGTCTGTATGTGTGTGTCATTGCAAGACCCGACCCCGTTTTCTCAACGTTTGACATGAGCGGACAGCCACCGGCTTGCCGGTGGCTGTCCGCTCGATGGAAGGGTTGGGCGTCATGTTCAAAGGCGCTCAGGCTGTTGCGGACTTGCGAGCAACCGCCAACGCAGGCGGATGTGCCAGCGTTTGGTACACAACGCAGTACCGCTCCGTCAGGCGCAGGAGAGTGGCAAGCTGCTCTTCCGAGGCGTCAGTGTCGAGCGTGAACTGCAGCCGTATGTTCTGGAAGCCGACGGGAACTTCCTTTGACAGGCCTAGAGTACCTCGGAAGTCGAGATCACCTTCCGCCTGGAGCGAGGCATCTCGCAGCTCAATGCCCAGTGCCGTGGCAACGGCATTCAGAGTCACGCCAGCGCAGGCCACCAGAGCTTCGAGCAGCATGTCACCCGAGCACACGCTTTGGCCACTCCCGCCCGTGGCGGGATGCAACCCGGCAACAACGAGCGCTTTGCCTGTCTCGATCTTGCAGCTGACACCTTCACCGAGACGCCCTTGTGCGCGTAGAGTGATGAGCGCGGCGTCCGGCGCCGCGCGGTAGCGCTCCTTCAGAGGAGCCTGGACAGACCGCAACTCGTCGGCGTTCATGATGCACTCTCCTCGTGATTGCCCTGTGACGCCCAACTTAAATTAGACACCAAACGGTGTCTAATTCTGTCATTTCCGAATGTTAAAGCCAGAAGGCTTGCTTCAAGAGAAAAACGTACTAAACTCTGAAAAAATACGCCAACCAAAACTCTCGAGCAGGCTTTTGTATTAAGGCTTGGCATCAGTCACCTTGCTGACCCGTTCGATGACGGGTTTGTCCCAGGGGCCTTTGACGGTGTATTGATAGCGCGCGATTTGACCGATGCCGGGCAGGAGTTTGTCGGCGAGAAATACACCAAGCGCGGCGACCGGGCCGCCGGCGATGGCGGCGGCGAGGGGGAGGCTGCTTCCGATCTGGGGAATGACCGTGACGAGTTGATCGTAATCCTTGGCATCGAGGCCGGTTCTGCCGGTGACGGCGATCACCGCGGAGGGACCCTCCATGATGAGATTGTTTGTATAAGCATTGCCTTGTTCGAGGCTGAAGACGCCGTTGATCTTGTCGAATCCAAAACCCTTCGCGAACAGGTCGGTGAAGTCGAGACTGAGGCGGCGCGGCAGGGCTTGTAAACTGAGCAGGCCGAATATCCGTCCCGCGCCGGGTTCGATATCGAGAAACCGTCCCTTGCTGGCCTTGAGGGAGAGCGTGCCGTTGAGATGGGCGAGGGCGTAGTCGCCGGGTCCGCCCGGCCAGTTGGCTACGATTTCCATCTGCGCCTTGCCGCCCTCCACGGTCTCGGCGTAACCCAGTTGCGCGAGCGCCTTGCCGAGGTCATCGGTGTCGAGCTTGCCGTCTATATGGGAAGTCTGCCCTGCGCCGGTTACGAGCCAGTCGCCCTTGGCGTCGAAGCGGAGGTGACCGGATTCCAGTTGCAGCCGGTCTATGCGCAGGCCGTCGGTCTGTTTGGAGGCGTCGAGGGTAGTGCGGCCCAGGTCAATATCGCCGTATTTGAAGCTCTGGCTTATAAGATGCAAGGCCGGCCAGTGACGCGGGTCGAAGTCCGACGGTTTTGATTCTTTGGAGAGCGCGGCGAGGTGCAGCCGCTCAAACGTCATCGTCAGATTTTGCTCGGGGGATTGCAGGAAACGGCCGCGCCCTGCGATGGCCTCACTGTCGAGGGCGATGTTCCACCCTTGCGCGTCCTGCTCGGCGCGCAGGGCGATGGCGTTGAAGCGCTGATCGAATACTTCCAATACGCCGAAGCGCACGTCTATGCGATTCAAAAGTTGCAGCAGCGGATTGGGTTGCGAGCCCGC
>JAYUCX010000032.1:0-4937 GCA_043740145.1 Gammaproteobacteria bacterium | reverse complement strand
TTCTCGGCGCCGGCCAGGTCGGTTCATCGGTCGCCGAAAACCTGTGCAGCGAGGCCAACGACATCACGGTGGTGGACACCGATGTGCGCCGTCTGCAGGAGTTGCAGGTACGTTTTGATTTGCGCACCGTGGTCGGGCAGGCCTCGCACCCCGACGTGCTGGCGCGCGCCGGGGCCGAAGATGCGGACATGCTGCTCGCCGTGACCAACAGCGACGAGACCAACATGGTCGCCTGCCAGGTTGCCTATAACCTGTTCCACACCCCGACCAAGATCGCCCGGGTGCGTTCTCTTGAATATCTCAACTATCCGCAACTATTTTCACCCGACGCCTTTCCGGTGGACGTGCTCATTAGCCCCGAGCAACTGGTCACCGATTATGTACAGCGCCTGATCGAGTTTCCCGGCGCCTTGCAGGTGCTGGATTTTGCCCGTGGTCTGGTGCAGTTGGTCGCGGTCAAGACCTACCAAGGCGGGCCGTTGGTGGGGAGAGAGCTGCGCGAACTGCGCGAGCACATGCCGGGTATCGAGACGCGGGTGGTAGCGATCTTCCGCCGCGGGCAGTCCATCGTCCCGCAGGGCAGCACCGTGATCGAAGAGGAGGATGATGTATTTTTCATCGCCGCCACCAAAAATTGCCGGGCCGTGATGAGCGAGCTGCGCAGGCTCGATAGTCCCTATAAAACTATCATGATCGCGGGCGGCGGCAACATCGGAAAACGCCTCGCCAAGGCGCTGGAAGACGATTACCAAGTCAAGCTCATCGAGCACAATCCGGGACGCGCCCGCCAGATCGCGGAGGAGCTGCATAACACCACGGTGCTGCAAGGCGACGCTACTGACGAAGACCTGCTGAGCGAAGAGAACATCCAGGACACCGACATCTTTTGCGCACTCACTAATGACGACGAGGACAATATCCTTTCCGCCATGCTGGCCAAAAAACTCGGTTGCCGCAAGGTGATGGCGCTCATCAACCGCGCCGCTTACGTAGATTTGATGGAGAGCGGCAGCATAGATATCGCCATCTCGCCGCAGCAGGCGATGATCGGCAGCCTGTTGGCCCATATCCGGCGCGGCGACGTGGCCGTGGTGCATTCGCTGCGGCGCGGCGCGGCCGAGGCCATCGAGGCGGTGGCGCACGGCGACAGCCGCACCTCCAGGGTGATCGGGCGCGCCATCGAAGACATCAAGCTGCCCGCCGCCGCCACCATCGGCGCCATCGTCCGTGGCGATGAGGTGCTCATCGCCCATCACGACACCGTGATCGAGGCGGAGGATCACGTCATCCTGTTTCTGGTGGACAAGCGCCGCATCGCCGAGGTGGAACGGTTGTTTCAGGTCGGCGTGACGTTTATCTAAAATGGGTAGGGCCGAATTTATTCGGCCGCTCCACGCGAGCGGCGCGCGAATGAATTCGCACCTACAATAATTTTATGCAATTCCTCGTCATTCAACGCATCATGGGTTTGTTGCTGATGCTGTTCAGCCTTACCATGCTGCCCTGCATCGTGCTTTCCTGGTTCGATCAGGACGGGGGTTTTGCGCCGTTCCTCAAAGCCTGCCTCATTACTTTAGTGGCGGGTTTTCTGTTGTGGCTGCCGGTGCGTCGCCAAGTCAAGGAACTGCGCACGCGCGATGCCTTTGTCATCGTGAGTCTGTTTTGGACCCTGCTCGCGTTGTTCGGCGCGCTGCCTTTCCAATTTGTCGGCACCACCTCGCTCATGGCGGACGCCTATTTTGAAACCATGTCCGGGCTGACCACCTCCGGCTCCACGGTGCTCACCGGTCTCGATCATCTCGCGCCTTCGATGAATTTATGGCGCGGTATCCTGCAGTTCATGGGCGGGATGGGCATCGTGGTGCTGGCGGTGGCTATCCTGCCCATGCTGGGCGTGGGCGGCATGCAGCTCTATAAAGCTGAAACGCCGGGGCCGATGAAGGAGAGCAAGCTCACGCCACGCATCAGGGAAACCGCCAAGGCGCTGTGGTATATCTACCTGGGGCTCACCGCGGCCTGCGCCCTGGCCTTGTGGGCTGCGGGCATGACGCCGTTTGACGCCCTGTTCCATGGCTTCACGTCGGTCGCCACCGGGGGCTTTTCCACTCATGACGCGAGCATTGCTTATTTCAACAGCCCCGCCATTGAAATGATACTCACGCTGTTCATGTTTTTAGGCGGCACGAGTTTCGCGCTGCATTTTCTGGCATTCCGCGGCCGCAGCCTGGGCAGTTATTGGCGCGACACCGAATTTCGTGTTTATTCCTCCATTATCATCACGGCGACCTTGTTTGTCGGACTTTACCTGTACCTCACGGCGACCTACCCCACGCTGCTACAGTCCTTGCGCTACGCGGTATTTCAAGTAGTCACCATGGCCACCACCACCGGCTACATGAGCGCAGACTTCGGCGCCTGGCCGCCGGTGCTGGGCGCCTTGCTCATGATCATCAGCTTTTTTTCCGGCTCGGCGGGCTCCACCTCGGGCGGCATGAAGGTGGTGCGCGTCGTGCTGCTGTTCAAACAGACCTTATGTGAAATCCAGCGCTTGATCCATCCGCATGCTATCGTACCCTTAAAGCTCTCCGGTAAACCCGTACCGGAGCGTACCATCGCCGCGGTGTCCGCGTTCTTTGCAACTTATCTTGCAAGCTTTGCCATCATCGCCTTGAGTATCTCCGCGATGGGGGTGGACCTCGTCACCGCCTTCAGCGCCACCGCGGCGGCGATCAACAACACCGGCCCCGGCCTCGGCGCGGTGGGCCCCGCCGCCAACTTCGCCGCGCTGCCCGAGGCTGCCAAGTGGCTGCTGTCGCTGGCCATGCTGTTAGGCAGGTTGGAGTTGTTTACCTTGTTCGTGATACTAACCCCCGCATTTTGGCGCAGATGAACTACCCCAGCAACGAGGAGGAGCGATGAGACAACTACGATGGCTACTAGTGGCGGCGCTGCTGGTCGTGTTGACGGCCTGCTCAGGCAATCCGATTCTGGGAAAGTGGGAGACCAAACCGTTGAACGTGATGGGGATCAGTATAGACATCACCCCCGGCCTGGAATTTACCCGCGACACCATGAAACTCAACGGCCAGATGCACAAGGTCACCTACAAGACAGAGGGCAATACTGTCCATGTTATAGGCGAGAGCGGCATAGGCTTGGTGGTGCACGTGGTGGACAGGGATCACATGTATACGGAGATCGGCGGCATCCGTATTGATTACACCCGCGTCAAGGATTAGCGGGCTGCTAGAGATCGTCCAGATCGGCGGAATAATCGGCTGCCAGAATTTGTTTGGCCCGAGCTTCGTACTCAGGCGGGACTTGCAGCTTGATGCCGCCTACCGCGATGCTGTATAGCCAATCGGTCTGCACCAGATGTTCGTCCATCAACGCACAGGGAATACCTTCGGCGCGCAGGCGCCCCATCGCGATGTGCGCGAAGGGCGTCAGGTCATAGCTTGCGACAGTTACCATCTTCATGTTGAAACGAGCAGCGGGCGCAGCGTGGTAAGCAAACTCTTGAACAACCCCTTGTTGCGTCGTTCCTCGGAGGCCAACAGCTCCTTCATGTGCTGGCGCTGCATCGGCATGCTGAAGCACGCCGGACAGTTGTCGCGGATCACGGGCAAGCTTGCTTCCTCCGCAAAGGCCGCGAGCTGGCGCTCGCGCACATACACCAGCGGGCGAATCACGCGCACATCGCCGGCGTCGTTCAGATAATTCGCCTGCATGGTGCGCAACTTGCCGCCGTGAAACGCGGACATGAGAAAGGTCTCGGCGGCATCATCCAAATGCTGGGCGAGCGCCAGCACGTTGTAGCCGTGCTTGCGCGCGGTGTCGTACATCACGCCGCGCTTCATGCGCGAGCAATAGGCGCAGAACGAGTCGTTGCCCATATTTTCCCTGGCCTGTTCCATGATGGGCTGGGCACGGTAAAAATACGGCACGCCCAGATCCGTCATCACTTCCTTGAGTGGCGAAGGATCAAACCCTTCCACCTGCGGGTCCACCGTTACCACACCGAGTTCAAAGCGCACCGGCGCGCGGCGTTGCAAGTGCAACAAGATATGCAGCAGCGAGAGCGAGTCTTTGCCGCCCGAGACACCGAGCAGAATGCGGTCACCCTCGCGTATCATGTCAAAGTCGCCGATGGCGCGTCCGGCACGGCGCAGCAGGGTTTTAGGTGGGGTTATCAGATGGTGCATGGGTTCCTCACAGTAACGCCTTATTATAACCGCCCTGCGCGCACAAAAAATCGCTTGATTTACGCGCCCATTCAAGTTTGACTATAGGCTCGAATCAAGTGAGGGGGTAGCTATGGGTATTTTTGTCATCATATTGCTGGCCTTGGCGATACTCATCGTCCTGATGGGCGTCCAGTCGGTGCCGCAGGGCATGGAATACACGGTGCAGCGTTTCGGGCGTTACACCCGCACGCTGAAGCCCGGTCTCAATCTTATCGCCCCAATCGTAGATCGCGTCGGCGCCAAGATGAACATGATGGAGACGGTGCTGGAGGTGCCGTCGCAGGAAATCATTACCAAGGACAACGCCATGGTAAAGGTGGACGGGATCGTGTTTTTCCAGGTACTGGACGCCGCCAAGGCGGCCTATGAGGTGAACGATTTGGAAAACGCCATCCTCAACCTCACCATGACCAACGTGCGCACCGTGATGGGCTCGATGGATCTGGACGAACTGCTGTCCCAGCGCGATGCCATCAATGCCCGCTTATTGCATGTAGTGGATGACGCCACCACGCCGTGGGGCATCAAGGTCACCCGCATCGAGATCAAGGACATCTCGCCGCCGGCGGATTTGGTCGAGTCTATGGGGCGGCAGATGAAGGCCGAACGCGAAAAGCGCGCCAATATCCTGGAGGCCGAAGGGTTTCGCCAGGCGCAAATCCTCAAGGCCGAGGGTGAAAAACAGGCCGC
>JAYUCX010000031.1:0-11633 GCA_043740145.1 Gammaproteobacteria bacterium | reverse complement strand
CGAGCGACATGGCGGAGCGGATGTCCTGTGCGGAATCCACCGGCGGGACGGGGAAGTAACCGCCCTTGATACCGGGGCGATGACCGATATTGCCGCCTTCAAAGACTTTTTCCGAGTTCCAGGCGGCTTCTTCAGAGTCAATCTTGATGAACGAGCCGCTCATGTCCGAGCCCCAGCGTACGTCGTCGAAGATGAAAAATTCCGGTTCCGGGCCGAAGTAGGCGGTGTCGGCAATGCCGGTGGACTTCATGTAGGCCTCGCAACGTTGCGCGAGCGAACGCGGGTCGCGCTCGTAGCCCTTCATGGTGGTGGGTTCGATGATGTTGCAGCGCAACAGCAGGGTGGATTCCTCCATGAACGGGTCCATCACTGCGGAGTCAGGATCGGGCATGAGGATCATGTCGGATTCGTTAATATGCTTCCAGCCTGCGATAGACGAGCCGTCAAACATCTTGCCGTCCTTGAACAGCGCGGCGTCTATGGTATGCGCGGGAACCGAGACATGCTGCTCTTTACCCTTGGTGTCGCAAAAACGGAAGTCAATAAACTTGATGTCGTTGTCTTTAATCATCTTTAATACTTTTGCAGACATTAAAACTCTCCTGAATGAATAGTAAAATGCGGTGTGGAGTGCTGAAAAGCTCAAAGTAGGGAATTTAGCATGAAACATGCCATTTAGAAATTCCCTGTATTCAGAGATTTACACCTTGAGGAGGGCTGTTAGCGCCCTATTTTGGGGCGCATAAGGGGCAATAATGCACTAAAATAGTGCATTAAAGAAAGCGGTTAATGTTTTATTTGGGACTCTTTCTGCAGAATGACCGGATACCCAGAGCTGCCTTCGCGCAGGGTACTATAAGCCACTCGGCTGCCGGTGTCCGCCCATAACTCATAGGCCGGCAGCGGATCAAGGCAAGGCCCGGCGCTACCCAGCTTGCGCACCGCCAATAACACATCCATCAGGCTGATGAAGTCCTGCGACAAATGCGCATAGAGGTCCGCCGAGGTATTGGCCAGGGTATGCGAGAGCTGTTGGTAGGCGTTGCGGCCCATGTCCACAAAATAACTGATGCGCACATGGCGGCGCTCCGCCTGATGCGGGAACAGGCCGGAATAGAGCAGGCAATGATCGCCCACGTCGCGCAAGCGTTCCTGTTGCAGACTGCCCGCCGTCAGAACTCCATTGAGATAATCCAGCGCCAGCATGCTTGCGGCCAGATCCGGTTGACGACTGAAGCGCATCAACAGAAAGACCAGATAGCTTTCCAATTCCTCCACCAACCGGCAGGCAGCCACATTCTCTGCTTCATTGACCAGCTCATACCATTGAGCGGTGGCGGTCGGTAGGGTAACGAGCTCTTTCATAAAAGATTCCTTGTGTTGTCTAGCTTTATCATCGGCATATCCAGCCATATCTTGAGTCTGATGTTGGACACCGCCGCCGGGCTTATTACTCCAGAATCCTGCAGAAGAGCCGCCGGTCACGCTATACTTATCCTTTGAGACTCTTGAGGACTCATGGTGAGCGCGCAGTCCAAAACAGCGCCACAGGCGGCAAAAATTTTAACCTTTCAGGACCTGATTCTGAGTTTGCAGAGTTATTGGTCTGCGCAGGGTTGCGTGCTTCTCCAACCGTACGACCTGGAAGTCGGTGCGGGCACGTTTCATCCCGCCACCTTTCTGCGCGCCATAGGCCCGGAACCATGGAAAGCAGCCTATGTACAGCCCTCGCGCCGTCCTAAGGACGGACGTTACGGCGAAAATCCGAACCGGCTGCAACACTATTATCAGTATCAGGTCGTGCTGAAGCCCTCGCCCTTAGACATACAAGATCTGTACCTGGATTCATTGCGCGCGCTCGGTATCAACATGAGTGAGCATGATGTGCGCTTTGTCGAGGACGACTGGGAATCCCCCACGCTCGGCGCTTGGGGCTTGGGCTGGGAAGTGTGGCTCGACGGCATGGAGGTCACGCAGTTCACCTATTTCCAGGAGGTCGGCGGCTTGAAGTGCGCGCCGGTGCTGGGCGAGATCACCTATGGTTTGGAGCGGCTCGCCATGTATCTGCAAGGTGTGGAAAGCGTGTTCGATCTCACCTGGACGCCGGGCGTGCGCTACGGCGACGTCTATCACCAAAACGAGGTCGAACAATCGAAATACAATTTCGAGCATAGCAACGTCGAGTGGTTATTCAGGCTGTTTGGTGAGTTTGAGTCCGAGGCCAAGCGGCTGATGGAAGCCAAACTCACCCTGCCTGCTTTTGAAATGGTAATGAAGTGTTCGCACACGTTTAACCTGCTCGACGCGCGCGGCGCGATCTCCGTCACAGAGCGTGCCGCCTACATTGGGCGCGTGCGTAATTTAAGCCGCGCAGTGGCGCAGAGTTATTATGATTCGAGAGAGGCACTGGGCTTTCCCATCCTGAATAAAAAGTAAAACCATGCAAGACAGTTTACTCATCGAGCTGCTTACTGAAGAACTGCCGCCCAAGTCGCTGATTAAACTTTCCCAGGCCTTCTGCAAAGGAATAGTTGAAGGGCTGAAGGAGCAGGGCTTTATCGCAGCGGATGCGGATTACGCCGGAGTCGTCACAGAATTCGCCACACCGCGCCGCCTGGCTGTGCTTATTAAGGACGTATTGGGAAAACAGCCTGAGCGCATGATCGAGCGCAAGGGCCCGGCGCTTGCCAGCGCCTTCGATCAAAATGAAAAGGCCACGCTCGCGCTCATCGGCTTTGCCAAGTCCTGCGGCGTTGAAATCGAAAAGCTGCAAAAGCAAAGCGGGCCCAAGGGCGAGTATTTCGTGTTTCGCGCCAAACAGTCGGGCGAGGCACTGGAAAAGCATTTATCCGACATCGTCGCCAGCGTTATCAAAAAACTTCCGGTTTCCAAACTGATGCGCTGGGGCGACAGCGAAGTGGAGTTCGTGCGCCCGGTGCATGGCTTAATGATGTTGCACGGAAAAAAAATCATACCCGGAGTGGTGTTGAATCTACATAGTGGTAATAAGACGCTGGGGCACCGTTTTCTGAGAGCGGGCGAGGTTATCGTGCCGGACGCCGATGATTATGAGGCTGTCCTTGAAAAGGTTTACGTGATTGCGAATTTTGAGCGGCGGCAAGAATTGATTCGTCAGAAGCTCGATGAGCAGGCTAAAAAATATGGGAAGACGGTGATCTGGAATATGGGAGACACTGCTGAGTTGCTGGCTGAGGTTACCAGCCTGGTGGAATATCCAGTTGTCTATGCAGCAAGTTTTGACTCCTCCTTTTTGGAGGTACCCAAAGAGTGTTTGATTGTCAGCATGCAGCATCATCAAAGATATTTTCCGCTGCAAGAGAATGTTGCCCAGCCCAAATTGCTGCCACAATTCCTGTTTGTAAGCAATAACCAGGCGGATGACCCACGGCAGATTGTTAAAGGCAATGAGCGTGTACTGCGCGCGCGCCTCTCGGATGCCAAGTTCTTTTTCGAGCAGGATAAAAAAACCAAGCTTGCCGATCGTGTACCGAAGCTCGCCAACGTGGTCTACCACAACAAGCTTAGCAATCAATTACAACGTGTGGAGCGCATTCGGAAGTTGGCGGTAGCGATTGCCGAGAGGCTCAAGGAAATAAAATTCGCCGCGGATATCAAACACGTCGAGCGCGCGGCGTATCTGTGCAAGGCTGACTTGCTTACCGATATGGTCGGCGAATTTCCAGAGCTACAAGGCATCATGGGTTATTACTACGCCTTGTATGATGGCGAAGCCCCGGAGGTGGCCGAAGCGATCCGCGAGCATTATGGGCGCGTGCCGAAGAGTGCTGTGGGGGTTTGCGTGGGGCTTGCCGATAAAGTTGAAATCTTGATTGGCATATACGGTATCGGTCTGGTGCCCACCGGAGAGAAAGACCCGTTCGCCTTGCGCCGTCATGCGTTGAGCGTGGTGCGCACACTCGCGGAAAATAAGTTGGCGCTTAATCTCATGCAGCTTTTAGAAATCGCCGAGGCGCAGTTCCCTGCGGGCGTGATCGCCAAAGACACCGTGCCCAAGCTGTACGATTTCATGCTGGAGCGCCTCAAGCCCTATCTGCGTGAACAGGATTACGGACACGATGAAATCGAAGCCGTGCTGAGCTTGCGGCCGACGCGCATGGATTGGATCGTGCCGCGTCTCAAGGCGATCCAGGAGTTCCGCAAAATGCCGGAAGCGGAGAGCCTCGCCGCCGCCAACAAACGCATCCGCAATATCCTCAAACAGGCGCAGGGTGAACCGATGGAGATGGTCAATGCGGGTTTGTTGAAACTGGATGAGGAGAAACATCTCGCTCAGCATTTGGCGCTGCTCGAAGCAGAAGTAATGCCGCTCATTCACCACGAAGAATACACCCAGGCCCTCAAGCACCTCGCTTCGTTGCGCCCGGCGGTGGATGCCTTTTTTGACAAGGTGATGGTGATGGTGGAGGACAAGGCTCTGCGTGACAATCGCCTCGCGTTACTTACCAAACTTGAAGGGTTATTCATGCGTGTGGCGGACATATCCAAGCTGCACTATGGCGGCCAACAGCCCTGAATAACTTGAGGGTACTTCTAAAAATGCGTCTTTTGTCTTTATGCGGCGTTGGAATTCTGCTCGAAATGCGGGGCCGGGAAGCGGCAGACTGGCGTGTACACTCCGCTTTCTCGCAGAATTTCGCCTTGCCTAAAGACAAAATCCACTATTTTTAGAGGTGCCCTTGAAGCTCATCATTCTCGACCGCGACGGAGTGATTAACTTCGACTCCGATGAATACATCAAATCGCCCGATGAATGGGTGCCTATCCCCAGAAGTCTGGAGTCCATCGCGCGTTTGAATCGCGCAGACTACACCGTCGTAGTGGCAAGTAACCAGTCCGGTATCGGGCGCGGACTTTTTGATCTCAGCACCTTGCAGCAAATACATGAAAAAATGGCGCACGAGCTTGCGCGTGCCGGCGGCAAAATAGATGCGATATTTTTCTGCCCGCATACGCCGGACGACCACTGTGCGTGCCGCAAACCCGAGCCTGGTTTATTACTGGATGTCGCTAAAAAGTTTGCTTGCGATTTAACAGGTGTTCCCGCCGTTGGCGACTCGCTGCGCGACATCGAGGCCGCGCAGGCGGTGGGTGCGCGGCCGGTGCTGGTGCGTACCGGCAAGGGTGATGAGGTTGTGAAAAGCGGCAAGCTACCCGCCGGGGTCGCAGTGTACGACGATCTCGCGGCCTTTGTGGATGCGCTGCTGGTGAAGCGCTGATGCAGTTTCTGCGTGCTCTGCTGTTTGCAATCTGTCAGGTGATCTCCACGTTGATATTCGCGCCGTTCAGCGTGCTCACCGGCCTGCTGCCATATCACATGCGCTACCGCTTCATTACGCAATGGAACTGTTTCAATCTGTGGTGTGTGGAGAAGGTCTGTGGTCTGCGCTACGAGGTGCAGGGCCGTGAGTATATTCCACCCGGCCCCTGTGTGATTTTATGCAAGCACCAGTCGGCCTGGGAGACGTATGCACTGCCATGCATTTTTCCGCAAATGCTGACTTGGGTGTGCAA
The DNA here is from genome assembly GCA_043740145.1 of Gammaproteobacteria bacterium. Classification (GTDB taxonomy): domain Bacteria; phylum Pseudomonadota; class Gammaproteobacteria; order SURF-13; family SURF-13; genus JACPZD01. The sequence continues at coordinate 6,080 of JAYUCX010000031.1, read as the reverse complement.
GCGCGAACTGGTATGGATACCGTTTTTCGGCTGGGGTCTCGCTATGATGGAACCCATCGCCATAGATCGAGGCGCGGGGCGGCGAGCGCTGGATCAGCTTATCGAACAAGGTACTGAACGTCTCAAAGACGGCCGCTCGGTGGTGATCTTCCCGGAGGGCACGCGCGTCGCGCCGGGAGAAAAGCGCCGTTATGCGATAGGCGGCGCGATGCTCGCGGAAAAGAGCGGTTATCCGGTGCTGCCTATCGCGCACAACGCGGGCGAGTTCTGGCCGAAACGGGGCTTTATCAAGTATCCCGGCAAGATACGTGTGGTGATCGGACCGCCGATTGAAAGCGGTGGGCGAACGGCCACCGAGATTAACAATCTTGCCGAGCAGTGGATAGAGGGTAAAATGCGCGAGATTGATCGAAGGGATTAATCTCAGATTTTCTCTGCATTCTCCGCGGTGAATCATTTACTAAGTAGCGCTCAGCGGCCAGCGCGCCCGCACGTCGATGGCAAGCGTGTTGAGGTCAGAGTCCAGACCTGCCGCCAGCCGCTGATAACCGGCAAAGGCGATCATCGCGCCATTATCGCTGCAAAATTCGAGGCGCGGGTAATAAACTTGGACGGCCTCTGCGCGGGCCATCTGGATGAGGCGGTCGCGCAAGGCCTGGTTGGCGCTCACCCCACCGGCCACTACCAGGCGGGCGAGCCCCGTCTCCCGCAAGGCCCGTTGACACTTGATGGCGAGCGTTTCCGTGACCGCCTCCTGAAAGGCGAGGGCGATGTCGGCGCGGGTATCATTCGTCAGGTGATTCTGGCTGAGAAACTGGGTCACGACGGCGGTTTTCAGGCCGCTGAAACTGAAGTCCAGTCCCGGACGGTCGGTCATGGGGCGAGGAAAGTGAAAGCGGCCCGGTCGGCCTTGCAAGGCCAGCCGCTCCAGTGCAGGGCCGCCAGGGTAGCCGAGGCCGAGCAGCTTGGCGATCTTGTCGAAGGCCTCGCCGACGGCGTCGTCCAAAGTTTCGCCCAGGATTCGATACCGGCCTATCCCTTGCACCTCGACTAGCAGGGTATGACCGCCCGACACCAGCAACGCGACAAATGGAAACGCGGGCGGATCGGCCTCCAGCATTGGCGCAAGCAGGTGTGCCTCCATGTGATGGATGGGAACCGCCGGGATACCCCATGCGTAGGCGAGACCCCGTCCGATGGCAGCGCCGACCAGCAACGCCCCGGCCAGGCCCGGCCCCGCGGTATAGGCCACGGCGGTGATAGCCCTGGCTTCACACTGTGCTTCAGTCAGAACCTCGCGGATCAGGGGCAGGGTTCTCTGTACGTGATCACGCGAGGCCAGTTCCGGCACCACTCCCGCGTATTTGGCGTGCAGGGCGATCTGGCTGTGCAGGCGGTGGGCCAGCAGGCCTTGCTCAGAGTCATAGATTGCCACCCCGGTCTCGTCGCAGGAGGTTTCAATGCCAAGGATACGCATAGCCACCGGCATATTTTGCAATTTAGGGAGAAGACCGGTATTATCACACGTTTAACAATTCATGTTGTCTGAGGTTAAGGAATAGATGCCCTCCGTACGCTTAAAAGAAAATGAGCCCTTCGAGATCGCCCTGCGGCGATTCAAGCGCTCCTGTGAGAAGGCCGGTGTGCTTTCCGAAGTAAGACGCCGCGAGTTTTATGAAAAGCCCACCTCGGTGCGCAAACGCAAAGCCGCCGCCGCGGTCAAGCGTCAGTTGAAGCGGTCTTCGCGTGACGTGACACGCCGGGTCAGACTTTACTAGCTTAACGTAGCCCGTGTTGTCGCTGCGGCGCAATACGGGAAATTCCTGCTAACCCCTCTCAAGTCCCGGTTCGCGGCGCTCGCCCAGTCCGGGATATTTTCATTGTCTTCGTGTGATAACCATGAGTCAGCCTGAACCAGCATTAAAGCAGCGCATTAACGAGGACATGAAGTCCGCCATGCGCGCCGCTGACAAGCGCCGCTTGGGGACGATCCGCCTGCTGATGGCCGCCATCAAACAGCGCGAGGTAGATGACCGTATCGCGCTGGATGACACCCAGGTCATCGCCGTCATTGAAAAGATGATCAAGCAGCGGCGCGACTCCATCAGCCAATACGAGGCGGCGGGCCGCCAGGATCTGGCGGATCAAGAGGTCTATGAAATCGGCGTCCTGCAGACGTATATGCCCGCCGCACTCTCCGAGGCCGAGATTGATGCCCTGATCGAGGCCGCCATCACCAATACTGGAGCCGTGTCCGCCAAGGACATGGGCAAGGTAATAGCCGCCCTTAAAGCCCAGGTACAAGGGCGGGCGGATATGGGAAAGGTGAGTGCGAAGGTCAAAGTGAAGTTGGGTTCTTAAGTTTGTAAGCTTTCTGTTCCCCCCGTAGTCTGATCCTTAATCTAAATACTGTTGAGTCGCCTACGGCGACGTGTATTTTAATCGGGGTCTCGCCCCCGCAGGCGACACAAAAACAATTCCCATTAGTAACTTCCCAGATTGGGCCAGCCTTTGCAAAAGGCTTATACTGAATATGTTATGGCTGGCCGCATCCCCCAAGATTTCATTGACGAACTCCTCACCCGCACGGACATCGTCGAGGTCATAGACTCGCACGTCCCCTTGCGCAAGGCCGGGCGCGATTACGTTGCCTGTTGTCCGTTTCACCAGGAAAAAACCCCATCGTTCACCGTCAGCCAGCAGAAGCAGTTCTATCACTGCTTCGGTTGCGGCGCCCACGGCACAGCCCTCGGCTTCCTCATGGAGTACGAGCACCTGGACTTCGTCGAGGCGGTGCGCGAGCTGGCCGGCCGGGTGGGGTTGCCGTTGCCGGAGCAGGCAGCGCCGCGCGCCGCCGCTTCAGATGGCCAGGATCTCTACGCGCTACTCGGACAGGCCGCGGACTTTTATTCCCGCCAATTGCGCGAACATCCCGACGCGCCGCGCGCCGTCACCTACCTCAAGGAGCGCGGCCTGAGCGGCGAGATCGCGGCGCACTATGGCATCGGTTATGCGCCGCCCGGTTGGGACAATCTGTTGCGCGCGCTGGGCAAGGGTGATCCGGCGCTGCAGGCGCAACTCGCCAAGGCCGGGATGCTGATAACGAAGGAAGGCGGCGGTTACTACGACCGCTTTCGGGATCGCATTATATTCCCGATCCGCGACGCGCGCGGCCGCACTATCGGCTTCGGCGGACGGGTGCTCGACGAGGGGACGCCCAAGTACCTCAACTCGCCCGAGACGCCGCTGTTTCACAAGGGCCGCGAACTTTACGGCCTCTATGAAGCCCGCAAGGCGGTGCGCGACCTCGACCGGCTGCTGGTCGTCGAGGGCTACATGGACGTGGTGGCGCTGGCGCAATATGACATCCGCTATGCCGTGGCGACCTTAGGCACAGCCACCACCCGTGAACACCTGGAACGTCTGTTTCGCGTCGTCCCCACTCTGATATTCTGTTTTGACGGCGACCGTGCCGGCCGCGAGGCCGCCTGGCGCGCCCTGGAAAATACCCTGCCCGTGCTGCAAGACGGCCGTCAGGCGAGCTTTCTGTTTTTGCCCGACGGAGAAGACCCCGACAGCCTGGTGCGCAAGGAGGGTCGTGAGGGCCTCGAAACCCGGCTGGCCGGCGCCATGCCCTGCTCCAATTTTTTCTATGAAAGCCTGCTCAAACAGGCCGATGTCACCAGCATGGATGGACGGGCGCGTCTGGTGGAACTGGCCCGGCCGTTACTGTCGCAGCTTCCGCCCGGCGCGTTTCGCCAGATGATGATCGCCCGGCTGGCGGAGATCGCCCGCATGCAGGCGGTCGACCTCACTCGGCTGATTGAACAGCGGGCGCCAAAAACGGCGATCAGACCCCTGTTGACCAAGGCGACTCCTCCCCAAAGTCCGGTGCGGATGCCGCCGGTGCGGCTGGCGATCGCCCTCTTGTTACAGCGGCCCTCGCTGGCCCTGCAAGCAGGCGATCCCGAACGCCTCGGCGGTATTGAACTCTCCGGCGTGGAGATGCTCGAAGAAATGCTAAGTCTGATACAGGCCCATCCTGAACTCAGTACCGGCGCCCTATTGGAGCGCTGGCGCGAGAGTCCCCAGGCCCCTTACCTGTTCAAATTGGCGCGCTGGCAACACCCCCTGCCCGAGCAGGAGTGGGAGGCGGAATTTAACGGCGCCCTTGAACGAATTGCGGCGCAAGGCATAGAGCAGCGCAAGCAACGCCTGCTGGATAAGTCCCGCGCCGGGGAGTTGAGCGCCCAGGAAAGGGGCGAGCTGCAAGCATTATTTTCTGTAAATCGGCATTGAACACAGGGGTTGTGGGCCGATATCATCCGTATCAAAAAGAGTAGTTTTTCAGGTATAATAAACCGCTTTTTAGCCGATAGATCGCACGCCGCCATGAGTATGAAGCAGGAACAGCAGGAATCACAACTTAAGTTATTGATCGCTAGGGGCAAGGAGCAAGGCTTCCTGACCTACCGCGAGGTCAACGATCATCTTCCCGATGAGATCGTTGATCCGGAGCAGATCGAAGACATCATCAGCATGATCAACGATATGGGCATCGCGGTGCATGAGATTGCGCCCGATACCGATAGTCTGCTGCTGAGCGATGCGGCGGTCACGGCGGCGGACGAGGATGTCACCGAAGAGGCCGCCGCCACCTTGGCGACCGTGGACAGCGAGTTCGGCCGCACCACCGATCCGGTGCGCATGTACATGCGCGAGATGGGCGCCGTTGAACTACTCACCCGCGAGGGCGAGATCGTCATCGCTAAGCGCATCGAGGACGGGCTGGGCCAGGTGCTGTCCGCGCTGGCCACTTACCCAGAGACTATCGCCGATCTGTTGCGTGAATTCGAGCGGGCCGAAAAGGGCGAGATTCGTCTCGCCGATATCATCAGCGGCTATCTCGATCCCAACGCCCTGGAGCAGGAGCCGCCTCCGGTGGTGGACCTGAAGAAGGATCTTGATGACGAGATTCTGGGCGAGGTGGTGGTGGCCGCCGAGGATGAAGAAGTTCTGGAGACCGGCCCCGACCCGGTAGAGGCGCGCGCACGGTTTTCCCAGTTGCGTAAGTTCTATCAGAAATCCATCGCCGCCCTGACCAAACATGGCAAGGGGCATCCCAAGGCCCTCAAGGCGCGTACGGATTTGGTCAATTACTTCATGGAATTCAAGCTCGTCCCCCGGGCGGTGGAACGGCTGGTCAGCGGGCTGCGGCAGATGGTGGAGCGCATCCGTACCCAGGAACGGGTGATTATGGACATCTGCGTCAACAAGGCGCGCATGGCTCGCAAAGAATTCATCACCACCTTTCCGGACAACGAGACCGACCTCGGCTGGCTAAGGAAGCACGTCAAGGCCAATCGCGACTACTCCGCCGCCCTCGAGCAATACAGCGACGACATCATCCGCGCCCAGAACAGGTTGATCCAGTTGGAGCAGAGCTGCGGCATGGGCATCAGCGAGATCAAGGACATCAACCGCCAGATGTCCATCGGCGAGGCCAAGGCGCGGCGCGCCAAGAAGGAGATGGTCGAGGCCAACCTGCGTCTGGTGATCTCGATTGCGAAAAAGTACACCAACCGCGGCCTGCAATTCCTCGACCTCATTCAGGAAGGCAACATCGGTTTGATGAAGGCCGTGGACAAGTTTGAATACCGGCGTGGTTACAAGTTCTCGACCTACGCCACGTGGTGGATTCGCCAGGCGATCACACGTTCAATCGCCGACCAGGCCCGCACCATCCGTATTCCGGTACACATGATCGAAACCATCAACAAGCTCAACCGCATCTCCCGCCAGATGTTGCAGGAGATGGGGCGCGAAGCGACGCCCGACGAACTGGCCAAGCGCATGGACATGCCGGAAGACAAGATTCGCAAGGTGTTGAAGATCGCCAAGGAGCCGATTTCCATGGAGACGCCGATCGGCGACGACGAAGACTCGCATCTGGGCGATTTCGTCGAGGACACCAGCGTCACCGCACCCGGCGACGCCGCCACCCTGGCCGGTCTCAAGGAAGCGACCGAGGAAATCCTCAGCACCCTCACCATGCGCGAGGCCAAAGTGCTGCGCATGCG
>JAYUCX010000030.1:0-26033 GCA_043740145.1 Gammaproteobacteria bacterium | reverse complement strand
AGGCGGTGCTGTGCGGCGGCGCGACGGCGCTGGTGCAGGCGGGCTTTGAAACCCTGGTCGAGGCGGGCTATGCGCCGGAGATGGCCTATTTCGAATGTTTGCATGAGTTGAAACTCATCGTGGATCTCATGTACGAAGGCGGCATTGCCAACATGCGCTACTCGATCTCCAACACCGCCGAGTACGGCGACTTCACGCGCGGACCACGCATCGTCACCGAAGAAACCAAGCGCGAGATGAAGAAAATCTTGAGCGAAATCCAAAACGGCGAATTCGCGCGTGAGTTCATTCTGGAAAATCAGGCCGGCGCACCGGTGATGAAGGCTAAACGCCGCCTCGGAAAACAACATCAGATTGAAATCGTCGGCGAAAAACTGCGCAGCATGATGCCTTGGATTAAGGCTAATCGTTTGGTAGACAAAACGAAGAACTAAACCGCTGCTCGCCCCGCCTACGGACAACCCCTATGCAAGAGCACGCTCACCGTCAGGCCGATCCGGAACCCGCTCCACTGGAGCCGCCGCCCAAACGGCGGCGCGGCATTTATCTCCTTCCCAATCTGTTTACCACGGCGGGACTGTTTGCAGGCTTCTACGCTATAGTCGCCGCCATGAACGGGCACTTCGAACCCGCGGCGGTGGCCATATTCGTCGCAATGGTGATGGACAGCATTGACGGCCGTGTGGCGCGCCTCACTCACACACAAAGCGATTTCGGCGCAGAGTACGACAGCCTGTCTGACATGGTCTCGTTCGGCATCGCGCCCGCTTTGGTGATCTATGCGTGGGCATTGTCGAGCTTCGGCAAATTGGGCTGGCTCGCGGCCTTTATCTTCACAGCGGGCGCCGCGCTGCGTCTCGCACGTTTTAATACTCAGGCGGAGATCGCCGACAAGCGTTATTTTCAGGGACTCGCCAGCCCCGCGGCGGCGGGCATCCTTGCCGGGCTCGTCTGGGTGGGTCACGGCTATGGCTGGGAAGGCAAACCGGTCTTTATCCTCGCGTTTGTCCTGACCATCCTCATCAGCGCGCTGATGGTCAGCAATATCCGCTATCACAGCTTCAAACAACTCGACCTCAAGGGTAAGATCCCCTTCGTGACCTTGCTCATCATCGTCTTGGCGTTTGTCCTCATCTCCAGTGAACCGGCTTCTGTCCTGTTCGCCATTTTTCTGCTCTACGCCGCATCAGGCCCCGCCATGACGCTCCTGCACCTGCGGAAAAAACGTTTGCAGCGCAAACACCCAGAAACCCCCTCTCCGCCACCTGATTCCAACGGGCTTGAAAACTAACCCGGATTCACCTATAGTGAATAATCGTGATTAGCGCAACCTACATATTCACCCCCTATGCCCCTCCCTGCGGGCAGACGGGTTTGCGCACGCCTCACACGCTTTCGCTCCGACTGCTGCCCTAGGGGCAGACTACGTCACATCCACCCCTGGCGAGGGGACCACAAATACGCGATACCCCTAATGAAACTCTGAAAAAGTCATCCATGACATTTTTCAGAGAAGAAAAACGAAAAATGTGATTTTCGTTTTTCTTCATTTTTCAATCACTTTCGTGATTGAAAAATGGCGGGGCATCCCTGCACCGCAGGAACCTCCGACTTAATCAGAGATTCCCTAATTAAGTTACTCGGCGCAGGCCGGTTGTTATTTTTGGCGCGTCGTGTAGCATGAAGTGAAAACGGAGCGAACATGAGCGATAAATTAATTATTTTTGACACGACTTTACGCGACGGGGAACAAAGTCCCGGCGCCTCTATGACGCGCGATGAAAAAATCCGCATCGCGAAAGGCCTGGAGCGCATGCGCGTGGATGTGATTGAAGCGGGCTTCCCATTTGCGAGTCCTGGCGACTTTGAATCCGTTCGAGCCGTGGCGAAGGCCATCAAGGACAGCACCGTCTGCGCCCTCGCCCGTGCCCTGGACAAGGACATAGACCGCGCGGCCGAAGCCCTGAAGGGTGCCAAGTCGGCACGCATCCACACCTTCATCGCCACCTCACCTATCCACATGAAGATGAAGCTCAAGATGGAGCCTGAGCAGGTGCTGGAACAGGCGGTGAAGGCGGTACAGCGCGCGCGGCAATATACCGATGATGTAGAGTTTTCACCAGAAGATGCCGGCCGGTCCGAGATTGACTTTCTCTGCCTCATATTGGAGGCCGTGATCACCGCCGGCGCGCGCACCGTGAACATTCCGGATACGGTGGGTTACAACCTCCCCCACCAGTTTGGCGCGTTGATTAAAACGCTACGCGAGCGCGTGCCCAACTCGGACAAGGCGGTGTTCTCGGTCCATTGTCACAACGACCTTGGCCTCGCGGTGGCCAATTCGCTCTCCGCAGTGTTGAACGGCGCGCGGCAGGTCGAGTGCACCATCAATGGCCTCGGCGAGCGTGCCGGCAATGCCGCGTTAGAGGAGATCGTCATGGCCGTGCGCACACGGCGTGATCTATTCACCTGTGATACGAGTCTCGACACCACTCAAATCGTGCCGTGCTCGCGCCTGGTGTCCGGCATCACCGGTTTCGCCGTGCAGCCCAACAAGGCCATCGTCGGCGCGAACGCCTTCGCCCATGAATCCGGCATTCATCAGGATGGGGTCCTTAAACACCGCGCGACTTACGAAATCATGCGTGCCGAGGACGTGGGCTGGATGACTAATCGCATGGTGCTCGGCAAGCACTCCGGACGCAACGCCTTCCGCACCCGCATGCAGGAGTTGGGCGTGACCTTTGAATCGGAGGAAGATCTCAATGAGGCCTTCGGACGATTCAAGGATCTGGCCGATAAAAAGCACGAAATTTACGACGAGGATTTGCAGGCCTTGGTGACCGACGCCAATCTCGAGGCAGAGAATGAGCGCATCAAGCTGGTCTATCTTAAGGTCTGCTCGGAGACCGGCGAGACGCCGCAGGCTGAACTCACCTTATGGGTAGACGGCATAGAGCAACAGGCCACGGCTACGGGAGGAGGGCCGGTGGACGCCGCCTTCAAGGCGATTGAAAAGATCGTGAACAGCGGCGGCACCCTGCAACTCTACTCGGTGAACAACATCACCAGCGGCACGGACGCGCAGGGTGAGGTGACGGTGCGCGTGGAGAGGGGCGGCCGGATCGTGAACGGTCAGGGTTCTGATACCGACATCGTGATCGCCTCGGCCAAGGCTTATATCAACGCGATGAATAAGATCATCCAGCCCAGCGAGCGGGCCCACCCTCAGACGGCGGATCAACCGATATAGCAAGTAGGTCGGCTCAAGCCGTTAGGCGGAGTTGACAGAGTTGCGTCGGATCCGCTGCGCTTGATCCGACCTACGTTGCTCAACGCAAAGGCGCGAAGTACGCAAAGGTTTTAATTGGTTTATCTGGCGTCTTTGCGTTGCGGTTTCTCAGTGGGTCTGCCCGTTCAAGTTTGCAGTTTCAGCGCCGTTTCGGCAAGACGTTTGCCCAAGGCAAGGCACAGGCGTTTTTCTTCATCAGTGATAGGCAGCTTACTGTCGGGTCCTGCATAGTGACTGGGGCCGTAGGGTGTGCCACCGCTGTGTGTGGTGGTCAGATCGGGTTCACTGTAGGGTGTACCTAGCATCAACATGCCGTGATGCAGCAGCGGCAACATCATCGAGATGAGAGTGGTCTCCTGACCGCCATGCAGGCTCGCTGTAGAGGTAAATACCGCCGCGGGCTTGCCGACCAAGGCGCCGGACAGCCACAGCAAACTGGTGCCGTCCCAAAAATATTTGAGCGCCGCCGCCATGTTGCCGAAGCGCGTCGGGCTGCCCAACGCAAGCCCTGCGCATTCTCGCAAATCATCCAGCGTGGCGTAGGGCGGCCCGGAAGCGGGAATATCATCCTCGACAGCCTCGCACACCGTTGAAACCGCCGGCACGGTGCGTATCCGGGCGTGCATACCACTCACCTTCTCGATGCCGTGGGCGATGTGTTGCGCCATCTGCGTCACACTGCCGTAGCGGCTGTAGTAGAGTACCAAGATGTCTGCCATAAGACTTGACTGGGGTAAGTTTCAGGCTGAATATACCATGATCTGATCTTTTTCTTCCATGCAGATTGCGCCGCAAGGTATGGCATCATGAATCGCCGTCATTGTTTCAAGCTGGTTATTCTGGTAATAACTACAGTATTGGGCTGCGCGAGTATCCCTACTCAGGAGATGAGCGATGCGCGTCAGGCCGTGCAGGCGGCGCGCGACAGCGACGCGGAAGTCTACGCCACCGAGGAACTCAATCAGGCGGTGGAGCTTTTGAACAAGGCCAAGAATGCGCTTGAAGAAGACGCCTATGAACAGGCGCGCAGCGACGCCGTGGCGGCTAAGCAAGCGGCCGTAAAGGCGCGTTCTAAGTCCTTAGAGAAAAAGACCCTCCAACTCAACCCATAAACGTCGCGCGCAGCGTGATCAGCCTTGCGCTGGATATAATTGCCGCTCGGCGTGTTCTTTGAAGAATTCGGTGCAACGCTCCGTCGGCAGCGGGCGGCAGATATAATAGCCCTGCGCTTCATCGCACAGCAGCGATATCAGGCAATCCAACTCGTCCTGTGTCTCTACGCCTTCCGCAATCACCTCCAGTTTGAGACTGTGCGCCATCGCGATGATGGCGGAAGCAATGGCCGACTCATCCCGTCTGTCAGGGCTGATGCCGTTAACCAGGGAGCGATCAATTTTAATACGGTCAATGGGAAAGCGTTTCAGGTAGACGAGGGTCGAATATCCCGTGCCGAAATCGTCAATGGCTATCCGCACGCCCAGATTGTGTAATTCTTGCAGGGTGCTTAAGGTATGCGAGGTATCGTCCATAAGCACGTCTTCGGTAATTTCCAGTTCCAGGTATTTCGGCTCCAAGCCAACGTCCTGCAAGACCCGTAACACCAACTCCACAAAGTTGTCCTGCTTGACCTGATTCGCGGAGACATTTACGGCGACGCGCAATTTCGGCTGTCCCGATTTGTGCCATTCCTTTAATTGTGCACAGGCTTTCTTGAGCACCCACTCGCCCAATGGGGCTATCAGTCCGGACTCCACGGCAATGGGAATGAATCTGTCCGGCATCAACAGGCCCAGATCAGGGTGTTGCCAGCGCACCAGCGCTTCCACCGCGACTATATTGCCGCTCCGCAAATGCACTTCGGGCTGGTAGTGCAGCAGCAACTCGCTACGCTCTATGGCCCTGCGCAATCTGCTTTCAAGAGACAGCAGCTCTTGCGCGCGCTCGTTCATCACGGGCATGAAGCGTTGATAGCGCGCGCGCCCCGCCTCTTTGGCGGCATACATAGCGATATCGGCGTGCTTCAACAGGGTATCTACGTCCTCCCCATCTTCCGGATAGATGCTGATCCCTATGCTGGGCGTGGCGTAGAGCACCTGCTTGTCGAGCTTGAACGGGCTGGACAAGGATTTGAGGATATGGCCGGCCACCTGAACCGCGCCATCGTCATCGGCAATTTCAGGCAGCACCAGCACAAACTCGTCACCGCCGCGACGGGCCACGGTGTCGCTCGAGCGAACCGTGGTTAACAAACGTTCTGCAACGGCTTGCAGCAGACGATCGCCCATGCCGTGGCCCAGCGAGTCGTTGACCGTTTTGAAGCGGTCCAGATCAATAAACAGTATTCCGATCTTTCCTTGCCTGCGTTGGGCATCGGTAAGCGCGCGGCTGAGCCTATCCTGCAGCAGCATGCGGTTGGGCAGTCCGGTGAGAGTGTCGTGATACGCCAGATGCCAGATCCGTTCCTCCGCGCGCTGCCGCTCGCTGATCTCGTTTTTAAGCTCCCGGTTAGCGGCTTCGACCTGATGTTTAAGCGACAGCTCTTGTGCGAGATTGGAGTTCTCATACTTGATTTTGATGTTATCCACGATGCCCCGGTTAACGAGGAAAGATGAACTGGTGATGGCACCCATGTACACCAACATTAATATACCGAGCGAGAGATGCTCCGCGTCACCCTCCAGAAAAACCCCCACGGTAAGAGGCAGTAGGCAGGGCAATAGAAATCCCAGATATATGCTTCTGAATGCGGACAGCGGCGCTACGGCCGCCGAAGCCACACCCACCACAACCAGGATAGCGATAACCTCATACACAGCCTTGTGCTCGGGGAGCAAGGCGAGTCCCAGCAGACCCCATGCGAGACCCGCCAAGGTACTGCCTACTGCGAAGAACCCGGCCCAGTGAACGGCACGAGCGGGAGGCGGGGCGGCACGATAATAATTTTTAGTCAATAAGACCCTACCCGCGGCAATCAGTGCGATCACTAACAGTAGGTACAATACGGGGGTATCGAGTGACCTCCATAACACCGCGTAGAGGCATAACACCACACCTATCGTCAACAGGGCGGTGGGAATGGACAGCCGATAGAGTACCTGCACTCGTTCCGCAAAAATCTGCTGAGTATCCACAGAAGGACGCTTCATTGGGGCTGCCGTATCGTTTTAGGAAACCTTATCAAGGCATTACCTGCTTAATGAGTTCGCGCACGAAGGGTATTGTCAGTTTGCGCTGCTGGGCCAGTGAACCGATATCCAGGTGCTGCAACAACTCAAACAGCTTCGGCATGGCGCGCGGCCAGTGGTGGAGTAAATAGCGGCCCACCTCTTCGGGTAAATCCATGCCGCGGCTGCGGGCGCGTAACTGGAGGGCGCGCAATTTGTTTTCATCATCTAGAGGGTGAAGTTGAAATATCAAACCACAGCTCAGGCGCGAACTGAGGTCGCACAATGCAAGTCCGAGTTCCGCGGGCGCAGCGTTGCCCGTCACCCGCAAATGCACCCCGCTGTCACGGATACGATTGTAGAGATGCAACAGCCCGGTCTCCCACTCCGGCCGCCCCGCTATCGCCTGGATATCATCTATACATACCAAGTCGAGATGCTCCAAACTTTCGAGCACGGCGGGGGAAATCGTGTCCGCCTCTGCTAATGGCAGATAGGCCGCGGTAGTGTGCTGTTCAGCGGCGTGCTGACAAGACGCATGCAGCAAGTGCGTCTTCCCCATCCCGGCGGCGCCCCATAGATAAATGAAACGCTCATTGCTGTGTACCAGCCCCTGCAAGGTCTGCACGGCTTCCAGGTTGCGGCCTGCGACGAAATTGGCGAAGCAGGCCCCATCGGGCAGCGCGACGGGCAAGGGTAGCTGCACCGGAGACATCGTCCTGCTCACTCCGGCGGAGGGGCGCCGTATAAGCGGCTGCTCAGATAACGCTCATGCGCGTGACGCAACATCACCATGATGACGGCCGCGGCAGGCAGCGCCAGCAACACGCCGAAAAATCCGAACAACCGGCCGCCCGCCAGCACGGCGAAGATCACCGCCACGGGGTGCAGGCCGATGCGCCCACCGATCAACCAAGGCGACAACATCAGACCCTCGGCGAGCTGCCCGATGATAAATACTATGACGATAGGAAGCAGATGCACCACATCTTGATATTGCACAATGGCCGCAACGCCCGCCGCGAGCAATCCTATGATGAATCCAAGATAAGGAACAAAACTCAGCAGGCCCGCAATCATGCCGATGAGTAGAGCGAGATCGAGACCGGCGAGCCACAAACCCACCGAATAGATCACGCCTAATCCGAACATCACCAGGAGCTGGCCGCGCAGAAAAGCCCCCAACACTTCATCACTCTGTCTTGCCAGGCGTACCACCATCGGCTCGATGTTGAGCGGCAACAGTTCCCTGATGCGCGCCATCAGAATATCCCAGTCTCGCAAGAGGTAAAATGCCACCACCGGGATGAGCAGCAGGTTGACGAGCCCCGCCAGAAACGCCAGGCCGGAGTGCGACAGCGAGGTCAATACACCGGCCGCCAGGCCACCCGCCTTCTGCCAGTTCTTGGCGAGTGTTTGTTGCAACACACTGAGATCAAGATTCGTCTGTTCCAAGCCAAAACGCGCCAGCAGCCATGGCAGCGCGGTGTTTTGCAGCCAATCCAGATAACCCGGGAGTTTACCGATGAACAGGGTGATCTGCCGCTCCAGCATGGGAACAAAGATCAGCAGCAGGAGCACGATCATTACGAGTAATGCGGTGAAGACGATGGCCGTGGCGAGCCCTCGGGATAGTTTGTACGTTTCCAGCTTGTCCACCCAGGGGTCCACCAAATAGGCGAGCAGCGCCGCGACAAAAAACGGCGTCAACACCGGCGCGAGCAGATACAGCAAACCCGCGGCGATAACGATGGGCAGCAACATCAGCCATTTGTTGGAATCGGTCACTGTCCTTTCCTCGCCCGCAGAGCACGCACGCCCCATGTCCACACGTAGCTTAGCCCGCTCAACAGCGTGGTGACCAGCACCAGATAGATGAGCGCGGCGACCAACTCAGCGGGAAGGATTAACACGCTATGAGTCACTAAAATGGCGAGTATCAACACGATCTGCGCGAGGGTATTGAGCTTGCTCAGCAGACTGGGTTCGAGCTCATAACTGCCGATGAGATAATGATACGCCACACCGCCGGCCACGATCACCAAGTCCCTGCCCACCACCACCATCACCAGCCACAGCGGGATCTCGCCCAGCCAGCCAAGAACGAGATAGGCGCTGACCAGTAACAGCTTATCGGCAAGCGGGTCCAGGATGGAGCCTAAGCGGCTGCCCCAGCCGTAGCGCTTTGCGAGATAACCGTCCAGGGCATCGCTAACCCCAGCCACGGCGAACAACACGAGCGCCGCGCCATAGTACTCGTTCAGCAGCACCGCCACCATCGGCGGCACGAGCAGTATGCGACCCAGGGTGATGGCATTGGGAATATTGCTAGCTTGCATAGATACTAAGCGACTGCGCCGTCTACCCCTTGATTCCAAGCCTGCACGCTATGCGAGGACGGCTTGCAAGTCAACAGAAATGGTGTCCAGACCCGTTGCCCAGTTTGCAGTCGCCGCAACAGCCCTATACCATAAGGGCACCTCTAAAAATGATGGATTTTGCTTCAAGACAAGGCGCAGCGCCGTCGAGCAGCGCAGCATACACGCCAGTATGTGAGCAGCATAGACGAGTTGCAACGCAGTATTGAAGCAAAAGACGCATTTTTAGAGGTGCCCATAACACTCTTTGACCCGGAGCCCTTGTGAAGAAACGCCCCCCCCTTCGACCCCCACAGGACACTCCTGCGCTCAGTTATCGCGACGCGGGGGTAGACATTGACGCCGGCAATCGTCTGGTCGAACGGATTAAACCGATTGCGGCCCGCACCCGCCGTCCGGGTATCTTAGCCGGAATCGGGGGCTTTGGGGCCTTATTCGAGTTGCCGCCCGGTTACCGCGAGCCGGTGCTGGTATCGGGCACCGATGGGGTCGGCACCAAGTTGAAACTGGCCTTGGAGATGGGCCGGCACAACACCATCGGCATAGATCTCGTCGCCATGTGCGTCAACGACGTGGTCGTGCAAGGCGCCGAACCGCTGTTTTTTCTCGATTACTATGCAACCGGACGGCTTGATGTGGAAGTGGCCACGGCGGTCATCGAAGGCATCGGTCAGGGCTGTGAGCTGGCCGGCGCGGCGCTGGTCGGCGGCGAAACCGCCGAGATGCCCGGCCTGTATCACGGCGGTGACTACGATCTCGCCGGCTTTTGCGTCGGCATCGTCGAAAAATCACGCATCATAGACGGAGACTGGGTAGCCCCCGGTGATGTGCTGATCGGCATGGCCTCCTCCGGGCCGCACTCGAACGGTTATTCGCTGATACGCAAGATCATCGAGGTGTCGGGTGCGAATCCTGCGCAAGATTTTCACGGCCGAAGTCTCGGCGAAACGTTGCTGGCGCCGACTCGTATCTACGTGAAACCTTTGCTCAAATTGTTTGAGAAGTTAAAAGTGCACGCCTTGGCGCATATCACCGGCGGCGGCATTCTGGAAAACCTGCCGCGTGTGATGCCTGAGAATACTTGCGCCGTCGTGAGCGCCTTGAGCTGGCCGCGGCCGCCTATTTTCGACTGGCTGCAGCAACAGGGCAAGGTGGCGACGGAAGAGATGTACCGCACCTTCAATTGCGGTATCGGCATGGTGGTGTGTGTGGCGGAAGAAGACGCGGATCTGACCTTGGAGTTGCTGAAGGCCGAAGGCGAGACCGCTTGGCGCATCGGCCACATCGAGGCTGCCAAACGGTCAGGGCCGCCACGGGTCATCTTGCAGGATTGACTATGGGGCACCTCTAAAAATGACGGATTTTGCTTCAAGACAAGGCGCAGCGCCGTCGAGCAGCGCAGCATACACGCCAGTATGTGAGCAGCGCAGACAAGCTGCAACGCAGTATTGGAGCAAAAGACGCATTTTTAGAGGTGCCCAATGTCAGGCATGCCCTGTGTGATTCTCATCTCAGGGCGGGGGACTAACCTCCAAGCCATCTTACGTGCGGTGGCCGAAGAGGGCCTGCCGCTCGACATACGCGCGGTGATCAGCAACCGGCCCGAGGCAGCCGGCTTGGAGCAGGCGCGCCGCGCTGGGCTACCCAGCTACGTGCTCGATCATACCCTGTTTGCGGATCGTGAGCCCTTCGACCGAGAGCTGCAGGAACTCATAGACCGTCATGCGCCGCAATTGGTGATACTCGCCGGATTCATGCGCATCTTGAGTGAGAAGTTCGTCAGCCACTATCGGGGGCGTCTCATCAACATCCACCCTTCCCTGCTACCCGCCTTTCCCGGCCTCAACACGCATCAGCGCGCGCTCGCCGCGGGCGTGGGTGAGCACGGGGCGACCGTACACTTCGTCACCGAGGCGGTGGATGGCGGCCCCGTGATTGTTCAGGCCCGTGTGCGTGTGCTGGCAGAGGACGACGCCGAGACGCTCGCGGCGCGGGTGCTGGCCGAAGAGCATCGCATCTATCCGCAGGTGCTGCGCTGGTTCGCCGAGGGGCGCTTGCGGCTGGAGCGGCGCGGAGGCAAAGACTGCGCCGTTCTGGACGGACGGTGCTTAATTGGATGTTGAAAAAGCCCATCCATGGTCTTTTTCAACTCGCAAAGCAAAAAACGCGGTTTTTGCTTTGCTCCATTTTTCAAGCACATAAACCGTGCTTGAAAAATGGCGGTGCATCCCTGCACCGCACACAGGCTGTTTTTCAACAGCCTGTTAGACATACCGCAACACATTCCACTCAGCGAGATCAGTCCGCCATGAAGCGCTCTCTCATCGGCGTAGCCTTGCTGTGCCTCATCACCTCTTTGTGCGGAGCGGCGCCCCCTACGCCCTTTACCGCGCATTACACCGTCAGCAAGGGTAGTATCCCGATAGGCGAATTGACGCGCACGCTGAGCGCTGAGGGGAAGGACAACTACGTCTACGAATCTATTACTGAACCCGGCGGTCTATTGAGCCTGCTAGTGAGGGAAAAAATTGTCGAACGCAGCGTGTGGGACTATAAAGAAGGCGCAATCCGCGCGCTCGAATATCGCTATGAAAAAAGCGGCGGCAAGACGCCAAAAAAAGCTCAGCTCATTTTCGACTGGGATCAGCGGCTGGTTAAAAACGCCCTGGACGGCGAAACACGGGCCATGCCCGTGCCGAAGGGGCTGACCGACATCCTGCTCTATCAACTGGTCCTGATGATGGATCTGAAGGATGGAAAAAAACCGCTCGAATACCCCATCGCGGACAAACACAAATTCAAGACCTACCGCTTCGACATCACCGGTGAGGAGACGCTGGACACCCCGCTAGGCAAGCTCAAGACCGTCAAGGTACAGCGTGTGCCCGGGCCGGACAAGAAAACCACCCTGATCTGGTGTGCGCCGAGTCTCGACTATCTGCCGGTACGGATTGAACAGGACGAAAAAGACGACGGTACGTTCAGCATGGCCATCAAGTCCGTGGAGGGGCTAGGCTCAATCAAACGGGTGCCGTAACACGATGGTCTGCGCCCGATCCGGGCCGGTGGAGACGATATCTATCGGTGTCTCGGCGATCTCTTCAATGCGCTTGAGATAGGCGCGCGCATTTTGCGGCAGGGCATCATAATCGGTGATGCCGACGGTGGATTGTTGCCAGCCCGGTATCTCGATATAGATCGGTTCGCAATCGGAGTAGGCCTCCGCGCCGACCGGCGGTGTCATGCGCTCCACCCCACCGCAGCGGTAACCGACGCACAGACTGATGGATTCCAGCCCATCCAGGACATCCAGCTTGGTGATGCACAGTCCCGACACGCCGTTGATCTGATTGGAGCGGCGCAACGCGACGGCGTCGAACCAGCCGCAGCGACGCGCCCGCCCCGTGGTCGAACCGAATTCGTTGCCGCGTGTGGACAGATGCGCGCCCATCTCATCGAACAACTCGGTGGGGAACGGGCCGGAACCCACCCGCGTGGTATACGCCTTGGTGATGCCCAATACATAATCGATTCGGGTCGGCCCGACGCCGCTGCCGGTGCAGGCGCCGCCCGCTGTCGTGTTCGAGGACGTAACATAGGGATAGGTGCCGTGATCCACATCGAGCAGCGCGCCCTGTGCCCCCTCGAACAATACGCCGTCGCCTCGCTTGGCGTGCTGGTGCAGCAACTCCGGAATGTCCGCCACCATCGGCGCGATCACTTCCTGCAGGGCCAGCGCCTCATCGAGCACCTGATTGAAAACGACGGGCTCGGTGCGATAATAATTTTGCAGCACGAAGTTGTGATAGTCGAGCACCTCGCCGAGCTTGGCGGCGAAGCGTTCCCGGTGAAACAGGTCACCGAGGCGCAGCGCGCGGCGCGCGATCTTATCTTCATAGGCGGGACCGATGCCGCGCCCGGTGGTGCCGATCGCCGCCTTGCCGCGCGCCAGTTCACGCGCGTGATCGAGCGCGACATGATAAGACAGGATCAACGGGCAGGCCTCGCTGATCTTGAGACGGTCGCGCGCCGGGATTCCTTTTCTTTCCAGCATCTCGATCTCTTCGAGCAGGGCCTTGGGCGACAGCACCACGCCGTTGCCGATTAAACAGGAGACGCCGTTGCGCAGGATGCCCGAGGGGATGAGGTGCAGCACCGTCTTTTCGCCCTCGATGACCAAGGTGTGGCCGGCGTTGTGGCCGCCTTGAAAACGCACCACCGCCGCGGCGCGATCGGTGAGCAGGTCCACCACCTTGCCCTTCCCCTCATCACCCCATTGGGTGCCGATGACCACCACATTCTTACCCACTCTTTGCATTCTCTGTCTCGACGACTGTCCACACACCCTTACGTTGCTCCAGTCTGCGGTCGCAGCCAAGCTCTGTAGCGGTCGCTCCCGGCGTCCTGCCTCCCGCGACACTGGCACTTCCCTGTGCGGCGTCACTCGTTTGCCCCGGCAGCGCCCAGATGACGCGCTCGCCATCCTCGCGTAATTCTCTAACCGTGTTGCGCAGAGCGGGATCATCGCTCCATGGCGCCAGGATGCCGCTCACGTGTGCGACTGCCGGGCCGGGGCTCAGCGCGATCAGCGTCTTGAGATCGGCGCTGAATCCGGTGGCCGGGCGCGGCTGACCGTAGAGATGTCCGACATCATAGCGTCCACCCTGCGCGACGGCCTGCCCGTGACCGGGCACAAAGGCGGCGAATACCACGCCGGTATGATAGTGATAGCCGCGCAATTCGCCGAGATCGAAGTGCAAAGGTACCTCCGGCAGATAGCGGCCGGCGGCCTGTGCGATCGCTTGCAAATCAGCCAGGGCACGCTTGACCTCTGCCCCCGCCCCATGCAGTACGCCCTCGGCTTCGGCGAGGACTTCAACTCCACCGTTCAATTCGGCGAGACAGAGTAAACGCTGCTGCTGTTCGGCAGAAACGTTTAACCTTGCCAGCAGACTTTTCAACTCAGACACCGCCTTGCGTTGCAGCGCATCGAACAAGATGGCTTCGTGTGCGGCATCGAGTCCGGCCTCACGCGCCAAGCCGCGAAAGATACCGACGTGACCGAGATCGAGATGCGCGTCGCTCACGCCGGTGAGGGTCAGCACCTCCTGCATCAAACACAGGATCTCGATATCGCTCTCGATGCCGGCATGGCCATACAACTCCGCGCCCACCTGCAATGGATTGCGCGAGCGGGCGAATCCGTCGGGCCGCGTGTGCAACACCGTGCCGAGATAACACAGGCGCACCGGCGCATTGCGTTTGAGATGATGCGCATCAATGCGTGCCACTTGTGGGGTCATGTCGGCGCGCACGCCCATGAGACGGCCGGTGAGCTGATCGGTGAGCTTGAAGGTTTGCAGATCGAGGTCGCGGCTCATGCCGCTGAGCAGCGACTCCAGATATTCCACCAGCGGAGGGATGACCAACTCGTAGCCCCAGCCATGAAACAGATCGAGCAGATCGCGTCGCAGCCACTCCAGGCGCTCGGCCTGCGGCGGTAATACATCTTCGATACCCTCGGGCAGCAGCCAGTGATCTTTATCGGCCATAGGATTTTTTTATCGTTGCGTAGGTTTAACCTAGAAAAAGCAGTTGAAACCGCCAAGGCGCCAAGAGCGCCAGGTTAGACAAGAGGTTAAGCGAGCTTGAGCGGTCACCGAGTTTAATACTCAACATTTTGATTTTCTTTGCGACCTTTGCGTCTTGGCGTTTAACAGCCGTTTTTAGGTTCAATGCTTAACGTCCACAATTAATTCTTGAGTACGTACAGCAACGCCACACCGAGCGTCATACTGATGAGTCCGCCGATGCGCAGGGTGAGATTGTCCATTTGACCGATCAGCGCGACGACTCTGCGAAAATCCGCCGGATTCAGAAAGGGCAACACGCCCTCCACGACCAAGATGAGCGCGGCGGCGGTGAGTAGCTCATCCCACATTGACGGCGGCCGGCTTACTGCTTGGCGGGCGCTTCGAAGCCTTTGAAATAACTGAAGAACTCCGACTCGGGCTCCAACACCAGCACATCGCCCTTGTTGTTGAAAGTGGACTTGTAGGCATTCAAACTGCGATACAGCGCATAAAAAACCGGATCGGCGCTATACGCTCCGGCATAAATCTCCGAGGCCTTGGCGTCGCCTTCACCGCGCAGGCGCTCCGCCTCGCGGAAGGCCTGCGCCTGAACCACTACGCGCTGCCGGTCGGCATCGGCGCGGATCTTTTCCGCCGCCTCCGCGCCGCGCGCCCGGAAGTCCTTGGCGACTCGCGCGCGCTCCGCCTCCATGCGCTGATACACCGAGGCGCTCACCTCTTTCGGGAGGTCCACGCGCCGCAAACGCACGTCCACCACCTCGATGCCCAACTCCTTGGCCTCGTTGTTGGCGTTCACCGTCATGGTGTCCATGATCTTGGCGCGATCGCCGGAGATCACCTCTTGGATGGTGCGCTTGCCGAACTCACCGCGCAGTCCGCTTTTTACGGTCTGAAACAGGCGCGACCCGGCGCGCGTCGGGTCCCCGCCGGTCGCGCGATAGTATCGCGCAACATCGGTGATCCGCCACTTGATGAAGGAGTCCACAATGACGTTTTTCTTTTCAATAGTAAGGTAACGTTCAGGCTCCGCATCCAGGGTCTGAATGCGGGCGTCAAACTTGCGGACATTGTTCAATATAGGCACCTTGAAATGCAGGCCAGGCTCGAAGTCGGTGCGCACGATCTCGCCCAGACGAAATAGGATGACCCGCTCCCGCTGATCCACGGTAAAGACCGAAAATGATGCGATGAACACCCCTACCGCGAGCCCGACAATCCATCCCGTGCGTAACTGAATCATCAGCGAACCTCCTGCTCACGGGTCCGCGCCCGCATATCGCCGCTGGACGGCGAGGGGGGCGGCGCCACGGTGGTGGATTTGTCAGTGCCCTCCGGGGTCGCCGGCCTCTCGGGCAGCATGAACGGTTCGCCACGTTGTTGCGTCATCTTGTCGAGCGGCAGATACAAGAGATTGTTTCCTCCCTTGATATCCACCATCACCTTGCTGCTGTTGGACAGCACCGACTCCATCGCTTCCAGGTAAAGACGCTTGCGGGTGATCTCGGGGGCCAGCTTGTACTGCCCCAGCACCTGCGTAAAGCGGCTCGCCTCGCCTTCCGCCTGGGCGATCACCTTGAACTTGTAGGCCTCGGCCTCTTGAAGCTGACGGGCCGCGCCGCCGCGGGCGGTCGGGATCACGCCGTTGGCATAGGTCTGCGCCTCGTTAATCAGGCGCTGCTCGTCCTCGCGCGAACGGATCACATCCAGGAAGGCGTTCTGTACCTCTTCCGGGGCCTGCGCGCCCTGCACGTTGGCGCGCGTGAGTTCAAGGCCGGTGCGATAACGATCGAGCACCTCTTGAATCAATTTCTCGCTGCGCTCCTCGATATCGCGGCGCCCTTCACCAAGCACATAGTCCATCTTGCTCTTGCCGACGATCTCACGCACCACGCTCTCGGTCACCTGCCCCAGGGTAACATCGGGGTCACGCACGCTGAACACATAGTCGCGCGCCTCTTTGACGCGGTACTGAACCGCGAGCTTGATGTCTATGATATTTTCATCCTGGGTCAGCATCAGCGACTCGCGCAGCACATCCGTAGGCTCTTGACCGACGCCGGCGGTGCGAAACCCGATCTCGACATTGCGGATCTGATCAATGTTGACGACCTCCACCGTTTCGATCGGATAAGGGATGTGCCAGTGCGGCCCCGGTAATGTAGTTGCTTGGTATTGACCAAAGCGCAACACAATACCGCGCTCCGGCGGATCAATGATGTATATCCCCGAGGCTACCCAGATGACGACGGCGAGCAGCGCCAGCCAGCCGAGACCCGATGCGCCGGGCTTACCGCCGGTGTCTCCGCGTTTCCCGCCAAACAGGGCACCGAACCGCTCACGTAATTTGCGGGCGACCTCGTCCAGATCGGGAGGACCTTCGCCACTGGGCTTGCGGGCGCTCCACGGATCTTTGCCGCCACCGGCACCTCCCGGTTCATTCCAAGCCATCGGTTACTCCAAGCAGGGTGAAGGGATACATTCTATGGATCTCGGGGCTTGGCCGCAACAAAATATCCATAGAAGAGCAGCGCGCCTGGCACACGACAGTTAAAACTATTAGTGGATCAAATGAGAACTAACGAGGAGATGTCGTCAAAGCCCGCTTCACTGCGCAGGCTTTCGAGATTCGCGGAGGGGATCTCGACTTCCATGACCCAATCTCCGTCCTGCTCCAGATGCTCAGCGCGCACTGCGCCTATCTTGAACAATCTGGCCCTCAGCCGTCCCGCGCTTGGAGGCAGACGCAGACGCTGCCGCAGCGGACCTTGAGACGGCGTCTCGCTATCCTGGCGCTGCGCAACGGCCTCCGCCAGGGCCTGCTGCAAGAGTTCCAGACCTGCGCCCGTGACCGCAGAGAGCCACACCCGCTTGATGTGGCCCTGCTCATCGCGCTCCAGCCGCGGCCCGGCGTCAGGCAACAGATCAATCTTGTTGTAGATCTCCAACTGCGGCACGTCTTCCGCGCCGATTTCCTTGAGTACGCGGTTCACCTGCTCGGCGCAGATCTGGTGGTCGTCAGCGTGGGCGTCTATCACGTGCAGCAGCAGATTGGCGTCGCGCGTCTCTTGCAGGGTGGAATGAAACGCCGCGACCAGATCATGCGGCAGGTTGCGGATGAAGCCGACGGTGTCGGTGACGATAAGCGGTTGACCGTTATCCAGATCAACGCGGCGCACGGTGGGGTCAAGCGTGGCGAACAACAGGTTGGCCGCATAGACGCTGGCGCCGGTGAGGCGATTAAATAATGTGGACTTGCCGGTGTTAGTGTATCCGACCAGCGATGCGGTAAACAGGTCGGCCTTGCGCCGCGCGCGCCGGCCCTGTTCGCGCTGACTGCGCACCTTCATGAGGCGCTTGTTGAGCTGTTTGATGCGCGCGCCGATCAGGCGGCGGTCGGTTTCGAGCTGGGTCTCACCCGGCCCGCGCAGACCTATACCGCCCTTTTGCCGCTCCAAGTGGGTCCAGCCCCGTACCAAGCGGGTGGAGAGATGCCGCAATTGCGCCAGCTCAACCTGCAGCTTGCCCTCATAGCTACTGGCGCGCTGCGCGAAGATATCCAGAATCAGGCCGGTGCGATCCACGACCCGGCATTGCAACAACTTTTCAAGATTACGTTCCTGGGCGGGAGACAAGGTGTGGTTGAACAGCACGACCTCGGCCTGTTCGCGCTCCACGCAGGCGCGGATTTCTTCGGCCTTGCCGCTGCCTACAAAATATTTGGGATCGGGGCTGCTGCGCGAACCGGTGATGGTGGCGACCGGACGGCCGGCGGCTGCCAGAGCGAGTTCGCGCAATTCCGCCAGTTCTTCACCACCGTTGCAAACGGGATGCCGGGAGCGACTGCCGTTCAGGTTCAGGTGAACCAGGACTACACGTTCCCCGCGCTTGGGGCGCTCAAACAATCATCTACCCCCGCGCCGGCTTACAGGAAGGCAGCTAAGCGAGCGAATTAACATCCCCGGTTAAGCGTTCCCCGGCGCAGACTCAACGTCTTCCTCTTCCATGCCCGGCAGCTTGATGTTGCGGGCGGGAACCACGGTGGAAATGGCATGCTTGTATACCATTTGACTGACCGTGTTTTTCAGCAATACCACGAATTGGTCAAAGGACTCGATCTGACCTTGGAGCTTAATGCCGTTTACCAAATAGATGGAGACGGGGATACCCTCCCGGCGCAGTGTATTAAGAAAAGGATCCTGGAGCGATTTCCCTTTGGTCATATCAGTTCTCCTTTTTTTCTCGTTATTAGGGCTACTCGTGTCCACGGACACGGCCTCGCCAACAGTCTTCGCGGTCGTTTTACTCATTTCCTATGGCCTTCGCACAGTAATTACTCAGCTTTCCGAATACCCTTTCATCCAAGCTGTCAAACCACACCTCGTCGGGTTCAGCACGCAGCCACGTCAACTGGCGTTTGGCGAGTTGGCATGTAGTTATAATAGCTCTTTTGGTCATTTCCTCGCAATTCATTTTACCCCCCAGATAACCCCATACCTGGCGGTATCCGACTGCCCTCAAGGCGGGTGCCTCGGGCGTCAAATCGCCCCGCTGGCGCAGGGCCTCAACCTCTTCAATCAGCCCCCGTTGCAGCATGTCATGAAACCGTCGGGCGATAAGCTCATGCAGCATCCAGCGATCACTAGGCGCCACCGCCAGCTTGATGACTCGATGTGTCAAAGGTTCGGCAGTGGTTCGGGCGTAAAGTTCCGTGCGGGTACTGCCGGTCAACTCATAGACCTCCAGGGCTCGCTGGATGCGCTGGGGGTCGTGAGGGTGAATCCGCGCAGCCGCCTCAGGGTCAATCTCGGCCAGCCTCGCGTGGAGCGCGCCCCAGCCTTTAGCCTCGGCCTCGGCCGCCAGCCTTTGCCGCACCTCGGCATCGGCCTCGGGCAACTCCGACAGGCCATGCTGCAGGGCCCGAAAATACAGCATCGTCCCGCCGACCAGCAACGGGATACGGCCCTTGAGGGTAATCGCCTCCATCTCGGCGAGCGCGTCCTCACGAAACAGCGCCGCGGAGTAGGGATCGGCAGGGTCGCGGATGTCTATAAGACGGTGCGGCGCCCTTCTCAGCAACTCAGCGCCGGGCTTGGCGGTGCCGATGTCCATGCCGCGATACACCATCGCTGAGTCCACGCTGATGATGTCGCAGGGCAGGTGCTCGGCAAGCGCGACCGCAAGATCGGTCTTGCCGCTCGCGGTCGGGCCCATAAGGAAGATGGCAGGGGGTAGGTGCGACAAATTCGCACAGTAGGCCGAATGAATTCGGCCCTACCGTCCCCTCATAAACAATTTATCCAGTTCATCCAAACTCAGTTGTATCCATGTCGGCCGGCCGTGATTGCACTGCCCGCTGCGCGGCGTCGCCTCCATGTCGCGCAACAAGGCGTTCATTTCATCGAGGCCAAGGCGGCGGTGGGCGCGCACTGAGGTGTGGCAGGCCAACGTGCCTAGCAGGCCGTTGATATGCTCGCGGATGCGGGTACTAGTGCCGTGGGTGATAAGGTCGGAGAGCACATCGCGCAGTAGACTAGTCACATCCGCATCTTGCAACAGCGAGGGCACCCGGCGCACAACCAGGGCCTCCGGGCCAGCCCGCCCGATCTCGAAGCCCAGCTCCTCGAACAAACCCACATTCTCCTCGGCGATGTCCGCCTCGCGCCCGCTAACGCTCACAGTGATAGGCAGTAATAACGGTTGAGAAGCCATCCCCTTCCCCTCCAGCGCGGCCTTCATGCGCTCGTAGGTGATACGTTCGTGCGCGGCGTGCATATCCACCAACACCAGACCCTCGGCATTTTCCGCCAGGATATAAATCCCTTGCAGCTGGGCCAGAGCATAGCCGAGCGGCGGTGTCTCTGGGTGAGACGAAGAGCGAACCACAACCGGCTCATCATGCTGTGGCACGCCGTGCAGGGCCTGATAGACCGCCAGGTGTTCGCTCACCTGCGACGTACAGGGATGTACTAGTGTCGCGGGAGGCAGGATGCCGGGAGCGACCCATGCCATCGGTTGCTGCATCGGCGCTGCCGCAATAACCCGCTCCGGCGCGGCCTGGGTCCGGTCGTGAATGACGTGCGCAGGGCTTACCTGCGCCAACGCATGGTGCAGGGAGCGGAACAGGAAGTCGTGCACCAGCCGCCCTTGACGAAAGCGCACCTCGTGCTTGGTCGGATGCACGTTGACATCCACCTGCGCAGGGGGTAACTCCAGATAGAGGACATAGGCCGGGTGACGGCCGTGATACAACACATCTTGATAAGCTTGCCGGATCGCATGGCTGACCAGCTTGTCGCGCACCATGCGGCCGTTGACGTAAAAGAATTGCAGATCGGCCTGGCCCCTGGAGAAGGCCGGCAGCCCGACCCAACCCCACAGCCTCAATCCCACCGCGGCGGCCTCCACCGGCAGCGCCTGCTCCATAAAGGCCGCGCCATACAGCGCCGCGACCCGCTGGGCATACTCGCCGGGCTCGAGCGGACGCAAGCCATGCACCACGCGCTGGTTGTGGCGGAGGGTGAAGCCCACCTCAAAACGGCTCAACGCGATGCGCTTGACCAGCTCTTCGATATGACCGAATTCGGTCTGCTCGGTGCGCAAGAAATTGCGGCGCGCGGGCACATTGAAGAATAAATCACGCACCTCGACCGTCGTCCCGACGGGGTGAGCAGTGGGTTCGGGCGTGCTCGACGCATCCCCCTCGCCCGTCACCCGCCAGCCGTGGCTGTCGGCCTCTCTACGTGAACTGAGTTCAAGACGCGATACCGAACTGATGCTGGGTAAGGCCTCTCCGCGAAAGCCCAGGCTCAGCACCTGCTCAAGATCTTCCAGACTGCGGATCTTGCTGGTGGCGTGACGGCACAACGCCAGCGGCAGGTCGTCCTTGTGGATACCCGCGCCGTCGTCGCGCACCCGCACCCGGCGCACCCCGCCCTGCTCAATGTCTATCTCGATAGTCCGCGCACCCGCATCCAGGCTGTTTTCCAGCAATTCCTTGACTACCGCGGCGGGCCGCTCCACCACCTCGCCCGCAGCGATTTGATTCACTAGTTGCGGTGGGAGTAGCTGTATACGCATGATTGATTCGAAGTAATCGGGCCAAAGGGTGAGACTAAAAGAAAAACACGCCGCGCGCCAGTCCGGCGATCTTGCTGACTATTCCAATGACCTAGGGAATCTCTGATGTGTCATGTTGAACCGCCAAGACGCCGAGAACACCAAGATTTTTCCTTACAATTCAAACCTTTTTTCTTGGTGACCTTGGCGCCTTGGCGGTTGGCAATATATTTTTCAGAGGTTCCCTAGAGACCGGCTGTAACGACGGAGGGAACACGTAGCACCTTACCAGCAGGTAAAGGCCGGCTCGGCAGGTCGGAATTCACGTTACGCAACTGGATCGCACTCACCTGGTATTGCTTAGCAATGCTGGACCAGGTCTCGCCGTTCCGCACGACGTGCTCGCGAGCAGGCGCCTCTTCCTGGGCGACGTGCGTTTCCGGCACCGAATGCTTAACAACATAGCCGCGCACGCCACTTAGGATGGCCTCGGCCAAAGCCTGCTGATAGCGGCCATTGCGCAGCTTTTTCTCCTCGTTGGGGTTGGAGATGTAGGCCGTCTCGACCAGGATGGAAGGGATATCGGGCGACTTCAGCACCACGAATCCGGCCTGCTCCATGCCGCGTCGATGCACCCGCCCGACCTGGCGCAGGCCGTCCAGAATGTACTGAGCGACCTTCATGCTGGCCTCGCTGGTCGCAGCCTGCGAGAGATCCAGCAGCACCGAGGCAAGCAGATCGTCCTTGTCATCCAGACTCACCCCGCCGACCAGATCCGCCGCATTCTCGCGCTCAGCGAGCCAACGTGCCGCCTCATTAGTCGCACCCCGTTCAGACAGTGTATACACCGACGAACCGTGTGCATCGGAATCCTCGGCGGCATCGGCATGGATAGAGATGAACAGATCCGCCTTATGCTCACGCGCCTTATTGATGCGCTTGCGCAGGCTGACATAGTAGTCGCCGCCGCGGATCATCACCGGCCGCATGCCCGGCTCCTCGCGGATCAGGGTCTCCAGGCGACGCGCGATGGACAGCACGATGTCTTTTTCCATCGTCCCGTCGGGGCCCGTGGCGCCGGGGTCGTCACCGCCATGCCCGGCGTCTATGGCGATCACGAAATCACGCGCAGGAGGCCGCTTTGAAGTATCGGCGTGCTTACGAGCCGGCGAGGAAGGCAGGGGAAACGCGGCCACCGGTTTTCTCTTTCCCGCCACGGTCTCTCTCACGGTCTCTTGGGTTGCGTCGGGGAAGAAATCAATCACCAGGCGATGCCCGTATTGCTGATTGGGATTCAGCATAAAACCCTTGGCTTGAACATGATTTTTGAGGGTGATGACGATGCGCACCGTATCGTCCAACGCGATGCTACGGATATCGGTGAACAGGCTTTTCTTGGCGTCAACGGCGGGCAATAAACTCAGCAACGCGGCGTTGCGCACATCCACCTCGATGCGATCGGGGAAGGTGTTAAGCCGGTACTGGACGGGGGCGCTGACATCAAACACCAAGCGGGTGTTGTCGGGTGCCGGCCAGACACGCACCTTGTTGATCTCGACAGGTCCTTCGACAGGGCTCAGAGCAGGCGCAGCCAGGCACATCCACGACCAGGCCAGCAGAATCAACGTGTAGAGGTATCTCAACAAGGCGCACCTCCTAAGTTAAGGCTGGTCTTATTGTGCCGACTTTTTTTACGTTTTGAAAGAAATTTCATTATCTATCATAAAAATAGGCGAATAATCTCTCTTCGATCTTATGCAAACTCGCCAATCGCATGATTGATCTAATATATTTCGCATAACCGATTCCTTCGGAACTGTGTGATCTGCATAAAATTGTCGAAGATTTTTACAGTTTATTATTTTAACAAGAGCTTATTGAAATATAACCTGTTGATTTTAATATTTATAAGTAACTTGGTCTGACTTATGCCTACGTAAATTAAGAGCCATTAATTAATGAGTTTGAGACCGTAACCAAAATATTACCCAATAGGGGGGCTTAATTTCTAGGAGGCATAACTAAGAGTCGATAAGGTATTGAGGTTAACCATCTTCAGCATGGGGGGCTGAGCCTGCCAGTTTGAGGTTGCTGGGGCTAGGGTGGGCCGGTCTCGCGTCCATGAGACGGCGCAAAGCGGTCTAGTCCAACTCCTGTAAGCCTGACCCTGCGCTGCATAGCTTCTTGCCGGATATTAATGCGAAGGTCAGGAGGGGATAAATATGACTCACCCCGCTCAGGCCACTCGATCAGACATAAGCTATCAGGTCGGAAATAATCGCGTGCACCAATGTTCTCCAACTCTTGCGGATCGTTGAGGCGGTATAGATCGAAGTGATAGATCTGGCGGCCGGCCAGCTCATAGGGTTCAATCAAGGTATACGTGGGGCTTTTGACTGTGCCTTTATGTCCCCGCGCCCGGAGCCAGCCCCGCACGAGCGTTGTCTTGCCGGCGCCGAGTTCGCCCTGGAGATAGATCGTGCCGATGGGATATTGCGCCGCGAGGCGCGCGCCGAGCGCCTCCATCTCCTCTTCGCTGTTGATGATGAATTTCATTAACGGAGATTGAGCAGAGGTCGTAACCAAGGCAGGAGATCGCTTGCGATCAAACCGCGCTCGCCCTGCCGCGCCGCCTTGTCGCCCGCCGCGGCGTGTAGGCAGACGCCGCGCCGGGCGGCCTCCTCACGGCCCAGCCCCTGCGCCATAAGACCGGCGATGACGCCTGTCAACACATCCCCCATGCCGGCGCTCGCCATGCCGGGGTTGCCGGCACTGCACAGACCCACTCCCGCATCCGTAGCGACCAGCGTGCCGGCGCCCTTGAGTACCACCACCCCGCCGTAGCGTTTTTGTAATTCAGTCGCCGCGGTGAAGCGGTCGCTTTGAATTTCCGCCGTGTTGGTTTTTAACAGCCGCGCCGCCTCGCCCGGATGGGGCGTGAGTATCCAGTTGTCGCGCCGCAGCGGTTCCAATGCCAATAAACTCAAGGCGTCGGCGTCCGCAACCAACGGAAGTCCTGTATCGAGCACCCGCGCCAACAGTTGTGAGGCCCATTCCGACTGACCCAGCCCAGGTCCGATGGCGATCACATCGGCGCGTTCTAATAGAGGCGCGAGCTGCTCCGGCCGTTCAACGCCATAACACAATAGTTCAGGTCGCTGTGCGCTGATGACTGCTGCATGGGCGGCGCGGGTAGCGAGATATACCAGGCCCGCACCCACCCGCAACGCCGCTTCGCCACACAGGCGTAACGCCCCGGCCATGCCGTGATCGCCGCCGATCACCAGCAGCCGGCCGTAATCGCCCTTATGCGAGTTACGTTGCCGCGCTGCCAGGCGAGGCAGATCTTTTAACTCGATACGGGTGGCCGCAGCAGCCACACGATTGAAGACCTCCCTCGGCACACCGAGATCACTAAATTGAATCACACCACAATGATCGGGGCCGTTGGCGGTATACATGCCTTGCTTGAGACCAATGAAGGTGACGGTGAGCGCCGCCCGCACCGCCGCGCCCTGCATGCAACCGGTATCAGCGTCCAGGCCGGAGGGGATATCCACGGCGAGCACCGGCTTATCCGCCGAGTTGATAGCCTCTATCGCTTCGCACCACGCGCCGTGTGCTTTGCCTTTAAGCCCGGTACCCAGCAAGGCATCAACGATCAGATCGGCATCGCTCAAGGCGCGGACATCGAAGGGAAGGACCACGACTGACGTACAGGGAAGAACTAATGTCGCGGGAGGCAGGACGCCGGGAGCGACCGACGTTGCGTCGAGCAAGCGCCGCGCTCGCAGGGCATCGCCCTGCAAACGCTGCGGATCACCCACCTGCAGGACGCCGACCTCAAGACCGGCCTCGACCGCCATGCGGGCGATGACATAGCCATCCCCCCCGTTGTTGCCGAGACCACAGACCGCCACAATGCGGCGTACCTCGGGCCAGCGCTGCCGCAACGCCCGGAAGGCGGCCTCACCTGCATGCTCCATAAGTGTGCTACCGGGAATGCCATACTCCTCGATGGCAATGCGATCGAGTTCGCGCACCTGTGCGGCGCGATAAAGCGTAGTAGGGAGTGTGGTCATTTGACCACGATGTTAGTGCGAGGGGACTAGTCTTACAAGTGCGGATGAATTCGCACCTAACATGTAGGGCCGAATTCATTCGGCCTAATATCTGTATCTAAGCCGTTTTTTGCGCGGTGAGGGTCAAATATTTTTCGTACAACTGCTCTTTGGTCTCGATGATGTCGGGGTTGAGCGGGATGCAGTCCACCGGGCAGACCTCGACGCACTGCGGCACATCAAAATGGCCGACGCATTCGGTGCAGAGCTTGGGATCAATCACGTAGATTTCGGGGCCTTGCGAGATCGCGCCATTGGGGCATTCCGGCTCGCAGACGTCGCAATTGATACATTCATCGGTAATCATTAACGCCATGATCGCCGGCCTCTGCCCTAGAAATTCACGCTCTCGCCGCAACCACAGGCGGACTTTTCATTGGGGTTATTGAACTTGAATACCTCGTTCATCCCCTCTTTTGCATAATCGA
>JAYUCX010000029.1:0-11782 GCA_043740145.1 Gammaproteobacteria bacterium | reverse complement strand
TCGATATTCTGCTGGCGCATTTGCTGGATCACGGTGTGTTTTTCCGCTTCCAGATCGCTCCGGGTAATCACATTGTCGTTAACCACGGCGAGGATGCGGTCCACCTCCGTGGCGGAGGCTGCGGCGTGAGCGGGGTTGATCGGGAATGAGAGGCAGGTCAACCAGGACAACAAAACGATGGATACGTAGCGTACAATGGATTTCATAATCACCTTGGTAGGTGCGACAAATTCGCACATTTATCTGAATGTACCGGGGTCCAGCAGACCTGCAAGCCCGCGCCTGCCTCTATTGCCGAAGCTGGTCAAGCCCTTCAACTCCAGTTGCAGAAACAGGGCGTTGTTAGTGTCGCCACTGATGCTGCTGACGAAGCGGCGGCCCGCAACGCGCAGCGCCCAGCAGCAGGTGTCGTATTCCATGCCGAGCAGGGCCTCGAGCGTGCGCCCGTCCTGCAGCGAATAGTTCCAGCGGCCGACCATATTGATTCGACGATCCGCTTGCTGCGACAGCGGCCACAGCGCGGCCAGGTCGGTCTGTTCCAATTCATTGCGGCGCAGACGGTAGTCTAGCTTGAGTATGCGCTGGCTGTCAGGTTTATATTCAAATCCGAGGGTGCTCTTGTCTATATCCTGACTCTGGGGGTTCCACAGCAGGCTCGCGCTCGCCTTCCAATAGGGGATAAGTCCGCTGCTGTTTAATTCGGTTACGATGTCGGAGACATCCAGAGTCTCCGCGCTGTTGCCTGGAAGCACCACCCGGCGATCGCTGAAATAGAAGATCTGTCCGATCCTGGCGTTGAACCGTTCCCTCCCGCTCTCTTTGTCCAGCAATCGGGAGGTGAGGGCGACTGTGATTTGATTCGCATCACTGACCCGATCCGCCCCGCTGAAGCGGTTGCTCTGGAACATGCTGGCGTAACTGAAATCAAGCAGATTGGTGTCGAACACCGGCAGCGACGATTGGTCGCGGTACGGCACGTACAAATAGTATAGCCGTGGTTCCAGGGTGTGCAGCAAAGCGGCATCGCTCCAGCTCATGTCGCGTTCCAGATAAACGCCGCTGTCCAGGCTCAATACCGGCAAGGTCCGCGAGGGAGAACTGCCGCCGCTGCCTGCTGTCTGTTGATCCAGCGCGTATTGGGTATAGCGCAGGTTCAGGCTGGGTGTAACGAAGCCGTACGCATTCACCAGCGGCAGGCTCACGCCGGGTTGCAGGTCAATCCGGTCGCCGACCACGCTGTCGCGCCGGTAGAAGTGCACATACTCGCCGTTGAACAGGGCATTGCTGCCGTAGGCCTGTTGCGGCAGGTTAAGATTGACGAGCAGCTGAGGCAACCGCTGGTAGGGGCGGGCGCTGCCGGGCAGCGATTCATCCACCGTTTGATAACTCTGCACGCGCCCGGTGAACGACCAGAAATCGCCGTGGTACGTGGCGTCGGCGCGCCGCTCGAGGTACGTAGTACTGGCGACGCTCAAACTGGTGCCCAGTTCTCCGAAATAGTTTCTATCCGAGACGTAGCCGAACTCCAGTTCGCTACTCCAGCGCGGCGCGAAATTCCAGACATTGTGGGTGGAAAGGAAAGTACGCGACTTGTCGAATACGTTATCGTAAGGGACATAACCGATGTTGGTGAGGCCACCGCCGGCCGGGCTGATGTAACGAAACTCCCCCAGGAGCTGCACACCGCGTTTGCTCATCATGCGTGTGGCGAGGGTTGCATCGCGTTGCGGGGCGATATTCCAGTAATAGGGAATCTGGATATCGGTGCCCACTTGGTCGGAGGTTCCGAAACTGGGCGTGAGAAAACCGGACTTGCGCTGGTCGCTGAGAGGGAAGTTGATATAGGGCAGATAGAGAAACGGGACACCCTTGAATTCCAGCCAGACGTTGCGCGCCTCGCCGATGTTTTGCTCGTGATCCAGTTTGAGGTCGCTCGCATGCAGCAACCAATCGTCATGGCCTGGATTACAGGTGGTGAAGGTGGCCTGGGTAAGGCGTGTGTGGTTGGGGTCTTCCATCACCAGCAGGGACGACTCGCCGCGCGCATGGCGCTGCACCAGGCCGTAACGCGCCGCCTCAACCTGGCCGTGCCGGGCGCCCAGTTCCAGTCTGGCGCTGTCGCCCTGCACGGTCAGGCCATCCTGTTCGAAACGGATATTGCCGTGCGCCTCTACGGTATCCCGCGGCTGACTGTAGGTCGCCGTGTCGGCGTTGAGTGTTTGGTTGCCACGGCGCACCTCGACATCGCCGCTGAACTCGAAGATCTCGTTATGGGTGGCCCGGCTCTCATCGGCATCGAGATAGGTCGCCTCATCGCCCTTGGCGTTGAAGGGCTGTGGCTCATGTTGATGCGCAGGGCTGCCGGGTTCTCCGCATAGCATCCAGTCGGAGGGGATAGCGCCAGTACCTTGGGCGGCGGCCAGTGGGCTTGCGACGGCGAGATACGCGAGACTCAGGCGGCAGAACCACTTATTAAACACGGGAAAACTCTTAGCGGTATCAATTGTTCTAAAATCGCATAGAATGACCTATTCTTCAATCCTTAGTTATAGTTACACAAGGCTGGCCTTTGCCCAATACTTCTAAAAAATACATAGTTATCCTAGCCTTAGGCATCATTCTTACAGTAGTGGCGCTGATCTGGACCAAACCCACCCAGAAGGCTGAGCTGAAGGACACACCGCCCCTGCAGGTCGTGGTGACCCACATCGTGCGGCGAGATGTCACACCCGTCGAGACCGTGACCGGCCGGCTGGATGCGGCGCAGAAGTCGGTGCTGCATTTCGAACTCGCCGGGCAGCTTGCCGAGCGTCATGTGGAGCCAGGGCAGCGGGTACGCGCGGGCCAGGAATTGTTGAGCCTCGCCGAGGGGGACTTCCAGGATGCGCTGCTGGACGCCCAGGCGCAGCTACAGCAACAGCGCGCCGCCATCATCCGAGACCGGCAGTTGCTCGAGCTGGCGCGCCGTGAACAGGCGTTACAGGCCAAGGCCGTGGCGCGTTTCGACGAGCTTGGGAAGACCTCGCTCACCTCCAAGGTGAGCCGCGACGAGGCGGAGGCCCGTCTGTTGCAATTACAGACCGAAACCGAACGCCTGCGCTATAACGTGGATACCGCCCAGGCCAGCCTGCAACAGCGTGAGGCGGGCGTGAGCCGCGCGCAACGCAATCTGGAGCGTGCCCGTCTCAAGGCCCCGTTTGACGGCATCGTGAATGTGGTACATGTGCAGGCGGGTGATTACGTTACGCCCAATGTCCCGGCCGTGGAGCTGGTCGGCACCGATCGGCTCGATCTCTACGTGGAGATCCCCGCTGCGGCGGCTGCCGCCCTCAAACTGGGCGAACGGCTCCCGGTGCGTGCCGAGGGTGAGAGCCGCGAGGCCGAGGTCGTGGCCTTGCAGACCGAGCCTGATCCGGCCACTCATACCTACGCACTGCGGCTGCGGGTGAAAGGCGAAGGCTGGCTGCCCGGCCAGTTGGCGCAGACCGATCTGACTCTGGCGACGGTGAAGGGCGTTCTGGTCGTGCCGGTGACCGCCGTCTTGCAAGAAGAAGATGCGGTCTACGTGTTCGTGGTTGAGCAGGGCGTGTTGCGGCGCACGCCGGTCACCTTGGGTCCACGCATGAATGACTCGCAGGTGATTACTACCGGCCTGCAAGGCAACGAGACCCTCGTGGCCCGCGACGTGTCGGCGCTTGCCGATGGCGAGCGGGTTGTTGTCCAGTAGGCTGATAATACTTACCGCAGAGGACGGGGAGGAGGTGAATTATTTCAAGATACCCCCAACACCTCTGCGCCCTCAGCGGTAAATAGCTTATGTTCTTGATTCGCTTTGCGCTCAACAATCCGCTACTGGCTAACCTACTGGTCGTGCTGGTGGTGGTCGCCGGACTGCTGTCCTGGGCGGCGATGCCTCGCGAGATGTTTCCGGTCGTGGAGCTGGATCGGGTGCGTATCACCACGGTGTATAAAGGCGCGGCGCCGGAAGAGGTCGAGCGGCAGATTACCCAGCCCATCGAGCAGGAATTCGACAGTTTCGCCGATATTGACGAGATCAGCTCGACCAGCAGCGAGGGCGTATCGGATATCCTCATCAAACTCAAATCCGGCGCCAATGTGGACGATTTCCTGCGCGAGGCGCGCGACGCGCTGGACCGTGTCACCGATCTGCCTGAGCTTGCCGAAAAGCCGGAGCTGGTGCGCCTCAAGACCCGCTTTCCGGTCGTCAGCCTGACATTATACGGCGATGTCGCTACAGGTTACCTGGTGGATATTGCCGAGCAGGTCAAGCTCCGCTTGCTGCAGGTCCCGGGTGTGGCCAGCATCGGCGTCGCCGGTGCGCGCGAGTGGGAGCTATGGGTCACGGTGGACCCGGAACAACTCGCCGCGCGCGGCGTGCCGATTTCCCTGGTGATTGAGGCCCTGCGTACCAATTTGCGCGACCTGCCGGGCGGTGCTATCAAGGCCGCGGAGGGCGATATCCTGTTGCGCGGCCGGGGGGTCGCCCCCGATCCGCAACAGGTCGCAGGTATTGCGCTGCGCACCAACGCACAGGGCGGAAAATTGTTACTGGGCGAGGTCGCCAAGATCGTGCGGCGCCTGGAGGAGGCCAAGACCCAGGGGCGTTTTAACGGCAAGCCCTCAATCAATCTCACCGTCAACAAGACCGCCGACGCCTCGACGATTGACGTAGCGCAACGTGTGCAGCAGCTTGCCGAAAAGCTGCGCACCGAACTGCCGCCCAGCATGCAGGTTGGCCTGTTTTCCGATCTCTCGAAATTCGTGAAGGAACGCCTGGAGGTCTTGCAGTCCTCGGGACTGGTCGGCCTGATACTGGTATTGCTGACGCTGTATCTGTTTTTGAATGCACGAGTGGCCGCGGTGGCGGCGATGGGCATTCCCGTAGGTTTTATGTTTGCCACCATCCTGCTGCACTATTTCGGCTACACCCTCAATATGATCTCGATGTTCGCCTATCTGGTGGTGCTGGGCAGGCTGGTGGACGATTCCATCATTGTGACGGAGAATATTTACCGGCACATGGAGGCCGGCGAGCCGCCGCGCAGCGCCGCCGAGGCCGGTGCACGCGAGATCTATTGGCCGGTGGTCGCTTCCACCTTCACTACCATTGCCGCCTTCCTGCCGATGCTCGCCATCGGCGGCACCATGGGCGCCTTCATCAAGGTGATCCCCGTGGTGGTGAGCCTCGCGCTGTTTGGCTCGCTGCTGGAGGCCTTTGCGATCCTGCCCACGCAGGCGCAGTATCTATTGCGCGTGATTCACCACGAAGGCAAACGACGTTGGATAAATTGGCGCGCCGCGTTGCAGCGTTACCTCGCGTTCTTGCGCTGGTCCATGGATAACCGCTATCTGGTGACCCTGGCCACCTTCGGCATCTTGGTGATCTCGCTCAGCTACGCCGCGACGCGCATGCACTTTGAACTGTTCGGGCGGGTGGAGAGCACGCAGTTTTTTATCAATGCCGAAGCGCCCAACACCTACAAGCTGGAAGACACCGCGCGGCTCTCGGGACAGATGGAGCGCATCATTCTGGAACATGTTGGAAGAGATAATCTCGAAACGCTGCTCACAAATGTCGGCGTTACCTTGATTGATTTCAGTCGTATCAAGTTCGACAACAATTACATCCAGTTCATCGTGGATCTCAAGAAGGCGGCGCCACAAGGCTTTATAGAGGCCTGGGTAGGGCCGCTGACGCATCTCAACTTTCACCCCGAGCACGGCAGCCGCACGCGCCCCGCGGAGGACATCATTAACGACGTGCGTGGCGCCTTGCAAAATGTGACCGGGGTGCAGCGCCTGACCGTGCTGCGCCCCGAGGGCGGGCCGGCGGGTGCGGATATCGAGGTGGGCGTGACCGGGCCGGACATTAAAGTCTTGCGCGAACTCGCCGAGCGCGTCACGCACTATCTCAAGCAAGTGCCCGGCGCACAAGACGTGCAGCAGGATTTGGTCGAGGGCAAGCTCGAGTTTCAATACAGCCTTAACGAGCGCGGCAGACAACTGGGATTGACTCAAGACAAGCTGGCCGACGTGGTGCGGAGCGGATTTTTGGGTCATGAAGTCACGCAAGTCACCTCGCAAGGCAAGCGCATCCCGGTGCGCGTTATTTACCCCGAGGCCGTGCGTCAGCACTCGGAGAGCCTCAAGAATTTGCGCATCGCCCTGCCGAACGGCACCACCGTGTATCTCGGCGAGGTGGCGGACATTCGCGCCGGGCGCGGTCTCGACACCATTGCCCGCCGCGACCAGCGTCGGCTGGCGACGATCAGCGCCGAGGTGGACCGGACGGTGACGACGCCGCTGCAGGTGACGGAGCTTTTGAAAAAGAAATTCACCGAACTCAACAAAGACTATCCGGGTTATGAACTGCTCTTCATGGGTGAGAAAAAAGAGGCCAACGAATCGCTGCGAGGCATGTCGCGCGCCACGCTGATCGCCCTGTTCATGATCTTCATCGTCCTCGCGGCGTTGTTTAAGTCGCTGCTGGATCCGTTGGTAGTGATGTTCGCCATTCCTTACGGCGCCATCGGCGTCATCATCGGCCATGCGGTGCTCGGCTACAATCTGCAATTTCTCTCGCTGATCGGCGCGCTCGCCCTCTCCGGCGTGGTGGTCAACAACTCGCTATTGCTCATTGATGTCAGCAACAAACTGTGTGCACGCGGTTGGACCCGAATGGACTCGCTGATCGAGGCATGCCGCGTGCGTACCCGTCCAATTCTGCTCACCAGCATCACCACCATATTGGGTATTTTGCCCTTGATCTTCTTCGCCACAGGCTCCACCGCCTTTCTCTCGCCCACCGCAGTGAGCCTGGGCTTCGGGTTATTCTTTTCTACGGCATTGACGCTGGTCGCGCTGCCGTGTTTTTATCTGATTGCGGATGACATGCGTCGGTGGAGCGGTGAGCGAGTGCGCCATCTGTTGGGTAGAAAGGAGTATGTCAGGATGACTTCTACGACCACAAATTCCGATGCCTGAACGCCTGGCACAACTCACCCGCTGGCTGCGCTCGGATATTGGCCTTGCACAGTTTGAGATCGCGCCGGCTTCCAGCGACGCCAGCTTCCGGCGCTATTTTCGCATCCGCTACGACGGGCAGACCCGCATCGCGATGGATGCGCCGCCCGCGCAGGAAGATTGCCGCCCTTACATAGACATCGCGCGTGCATTTTACAGTCTGGGGCTCCACGTCCCTGAGATCCTGGAGGTGAATCTTGAACAGGGATTTCTTCTGCTCAGCGATCTCGGCACGCGCCAGTATCTCACCGAACTTAATAGTACTACCGCAGAAAGACTCTATGGCGATGCGCTCGACGCATTGCTGATATTGCAGTCACGATGCACGAGTCAACTCATTGAACTCCCGCCTTATAACCATGCGCTGTTGATGCGCGAGATGGCGCTATTCCGCGACTGGTTCGTGCGGCAACACTTATCCTTGCAGTTACAGCCTGCGCAGTCCGCCGGGCTTGAACAAATGTTTGAAATGCTGGCGCAATCGGCGCTGCAGCAGCCCAAGGTCTGTGTGCACCGTGATTACCACTCGCGTAATCTCATGGTGACGGAGATCAACAATCCCGGCATCCTGGATTTTCAGGATGCGGTGGTAGGGCCGATCACCTATGACCTGGTATCGCTGTTGCGTGATTGTTACATCGCCTGGCCGCCTGATCAGGTGTATGCCTGGGTCAAGGCATACCGCCTGCGTCTCCTCAAAGCAGGGATTTTGCCGGAAGACAACGAGATGCAATTTTTGCGGTGGTTCGACTGGATGGGGATACAGCGTCATCTCAAGGCCATCGGCATCTTCGCACGTCTGCACATCCGTGACGGCAAACCCGGTTATCTCAAAGACATCCCCCGCACCTTGGGCTATGTGGTGGCGGTGAGCCGCCGTTATCCCGAATTGCAGGCGCTGTACGATTTGCTGCGCGAACTGATTGTTCCACGCCTCTCGGTGTTGCCGGCATGAAGGCCATGATACTTGCCGCCGGCCGCGGCGAGCGCATGCGCCCGCTCACCGACCATGCCCCCAAGGCCTTGTTAACGGCAGGCGGGAAGCGGCTTATTGGCTATCACATCGAGAACCTGGTGCGCGCCGGTATTCATGAAATCATCATCAACCATGCGCATCTTGGAGAACAAATTGAACAAGCGCTGGGTGATGGCGGCGGCTATGGTGTGCGGATTTTTTATTCGCCCGAGGGCGAGCAGACGCTGGAGACCGGCGGTGGTATCTTTAACGCACTGCCCCTGTTGGGCGCCGAGCCCTTCATCGTCGTCAATGCCGATGTCTGGACCGATTACCCCTTTGCTCAGTTGCCCGCCAACCCTGAAGGCCTCGCGCATCTCGTGCTGATCGCCAACCCGCCTCATCATCCGCACGGTGATTTTATGCTGCGCGGCGGTTATGTGTTGAGTGATGACAACGAAAAACTTACCTTCAGCGGCATTGGCGTGTATCGTCCAGAGTTGTTTGCCGAATGCAAGTCGGGAAAATTTCCACTCACGCCGTTGTTGCGTGCTGCGATGGAAAGACGCCAGGTCACAGGCGAACACTACCGGGGAACCTGGTTCGACATCGGCACGCCGGAGCGGCTGCAACAGCTCGACGAATTTCTAAGCGCTCAGAGCCGATGAAACGCTCTCCGCATCTGCTGGTCACGCTCAGCGCGCATGGTTTTGGACATACTACGCAGACCGCGCCGGTGGTGAATGACTGGCCGGAGGAGCCGTACCTGGTGAAATGGCTGGAACGTCACGGCCGTTGTATGGGGATTGATCGTAGTCGTCTTGCACAAGGCGAGGTCCTGGAACATCTAGAAACACTTTGGGCACTGCCCTCCCCCCCACCGGTCGTCCCCTCCGGCATCACGCAGGCTGCGGAGTACCTCCACTCCTATTTTTAGCCATCTACGGCGACGTCGCCTAAAAATCAGTACCGCATCCGATACCAAACCCCACCAGCCATCTCGTGCAGCGCTAGAGCACTCTTGCTCAGGGCGTGCGCGTTCGGCAGCCAGCGCAATACTTCAGGTGTGTCCTGCGCGGGCATGGAAGCGAATCCGGTTGGCGCCGGGATGGCCTTGATGCCCGCCCGAGCGAAACTGTGCACGGCACGCGGCATGTGCCAGGCATGGGTGACAAGATAGATCTCGATCCCGTGTCCATCGAGTAGCGCCTTTGTGTAGAGTGCATTTTCCGCCGTGCTGCGGCTTTGTACTTCAGTCTCGACATCAGCGATCTGAAAATCTTCGGTCAGCGTCTTTTTCATCAGAACCGCTTCAGGGAGCGCTCCGCGCTCAAAGGGGTCGCCGCCCGATACGATGATCGGCAGGCCGGTGAGGCGATGTAGTCGCGCCCCGTAGCGCAGCCGTTCCAGGGCAAGCGCCGAAACCGTGTCGCCGTCATACTCTGGAGCCGCTGCGTACCGGCCTGCCCCGAGGATCACGATGGCCTGAGCGCGCGGCGCCTGCAAA
Organism: Gammaproteobacteria bacterium; assembly: GCA_043740145.1. Taxonomy (GTDB): domain Bacteria; phylum Pseudomonadota; class Gammaproteobacteria; order SURF-13; family SURF-13; genus JACPZD01. Next base: position 2,276 of record JAYUCX010000029.1, on the reverse strand, counting down.
TCGTTTGCGGTCAGTGCGGGATACATTTCCAGAGAGCGCATCAACCACTGCGTCGTCAACGGCAGGCTGAGGGTGTAGAGTCCGATCAGGCTTAGCGAGATCAACACCCGGCCTGAAATCTTCCTGCGGCGCAATAGCATCGCCCCCAGCGCAGCGAGCAGCAGCAAACCGCCGGGCGGAAGTAACCAAGCCTCGATACCACGTGTAATTAGAATCTCCATAAGTGCTCCTGAGCATGTTAAAATCAACTTACTGTGACTGTACTCGAACTTAATCCCTTGTTCCAACGCATCAAGGATATGCAAGGGCGCAGCGCCGCCCTCAGGGGGTATCTTTGACTTCGATACCAAGGCCGAGCGCCTGACCGAGGTCGAGCGCGAGCTGGCGAATCCCGCCGTGTGGAGCAACCCCGAGCGTGCCCAGGAACTCGGACGTGAGCGCGCCCAACTGCAACAGGTCGTCGCCACCTTGGCGCGTCTGGGCGAGGGGTTCAACGAGGCGCATGAGTTGTTGGAGATGGCCGCCGAGGAAAACGACGAAGCTGCGGTCAACGCCATCAGCAAGGATCTTGACGCGCGCGAGAAGCAACTCCAGGATCTGGAATTCCGCCGCATGTTCTCCGGGCCGATGGACGCCAACAACGCCTTCCTCGACGTGCAGTCGGGCTCCGGTGGCACCGAGGCGCAGGACTGGGCCAATATGCTGTTGCGCATGTATCTGCGCTGGGGCGAGCGGCGCGGATTTAATCCGGAACTCATCGAAGTTTCACCAGCTGAGGTGGCAGGCATTAAGAGCGCGACCATTAAATTTACCGGCGACTACGCCTACGGCTGGCTGCGCACCGAAACCGGTGTGCATCGTCTGGTGCGCAAGTCGCCGTTTGATTCCGGCAATCGCCGCCACACCTCATTCGCTTCGGTGTTTGTCTCGCCTGAGGTGGATGACAGTATCGAGGTTGACATCAATCCCGCCGATCTCAAGGTGGATACCTACCGGGCGAGCGGCGCGGGCGGCCAGCATGTGAACCGCACCGAGTCCGCGATCCGCATCACGCACCTGCCGACCAATACGGTGGTGCAGTGTCAGAGCGACCGCTCGCAGCATAAAAACCGCGCCACGGCGATGAGTCAGTTGAAGTCCAAGCTGTATGAACTTGAAATGCAAAAGCGTAATGCCACCAAACAGGCGCTGGAAGACACCAAGGCCGACATCGGGTGGGGCAGTCAGATCCGCTCTTACGTATTAGACCAGTCGCGCATCAAGGATTTACGCACCGGCGTGGAGAAGGCCAATACCCAGGCGGTGTTGGATGGTGATTTGGACGATTTTATCGAGGCGAGTTTGAAAAAAGGATTATGAAAAACAGGGAAAAGATACAAGATACAAGATACAAGAAGATGCCAAACGGGATGGCCGTTTACTTATATCTTGTATCTTTTCCCTTGTATTTGTTTTGACATGAACGACGACGACAATATCCCTCCCGACGAAACCGCTGAAATCTCACAACGCCGCGCCAAGCTTGCGGCCTTGCGCGAAAAGGGCGATCCCTTCCCGAACGATTTCCGCCGCAACGTACTGGCCGGTGAACTGCACGCCGAATACGATGGCAAAGACAATGCCGCGCTGGAAACGCAACCGATTCGCGTAAAGATCGCCGGCCGCATGATGGCCAAGCGCGTGATGGGCAAGGCGAGCTTCGCGCAGTTGCAGGACATGTCTGGACGGATGCAATTGTTTGTCCAGTGCGACGCCTTGCCGACAGACGTTTACGAAGATTTTAAGAAGTGGGATGTCGGCGACATCCTCGGCGCGGAAGGTACACTGTTCAAGACCAAGACCGGCGAATTGTCGGTGCGCGTGGACGACGTCCGGTTACTGACCAAGGCGCTGCGCCCGCTGCCGGAAAAGTTTCATGGCCTGGTGGATCAGGAGACGCGCTATCGCCAGCGCTATCTCGATCTCATCATGAACGAACCGACGCGTGACACATTCCGCATCCGCTCCAGAGTGGTCGCCTTCATCCGCCAGTTTCTTGAAGCGCGCGACTTCATGGAAGTGGAGACACCCATGATGCAGGTCATCCCCGGCGGCGCCACCGCGCGTCCGTTCATCACTTATCATCACGCGCTCGACATACAGTTGTTTCTGCGTGTCGCGCCGGAGCTGTATCTGAAGCGTCTGGTGGTGGGCGGCTATGAGCGGGTGTTCGAGATCAACCGCAATTTCCGCAACGAGGGTTTGTCCACCAAGCACAATCCCGAATTCACCATGCT
>JAYUCX010000028.1:0-2095 GCA_043740145.1 Gammaproteobacteria bacterium | reverse complement strand
GCACCTCTAAAAATGCGTCTTTTGTCTTTATGCGGCGTTGGAATTCTACTCGAAATGCTCATGTACTGCCGTGTACACTGCGCTTTCTCGCAGAATTTCGCCTTGCCTAAAGACAAAATCCACATTTTTAGAGGTGCCCTATTATAAAGTCGCCTATGATACCTCGAACCTTTGACGTACAGGGAAGTGCTAATGTCGCGGGAGACAGGACGCCGGGAGCGACCCCCGCTGGGCAGCCCGCCCCCTGGCAAATGGAGCTGGCACAGGCCGTTAATGATCCTGCACAACTGTTGAGGGCCTTGGAGCTGGAACCGTCGCTAGGCTGTACGGCCTCTAGCCGTGATTTCTCTTTAAGGGTGCCGCACAGCTATGTCGCCCGGATGCGCAAGGGCGACCCGCACGATCCCTTGTTGCGCCAAGTGTTGCCCACCGCCGAAGAGCAAGCCGTTGCACCCGGATTTAGCTACGATGCCGTCGGCGACCTCGCCGCCATGACGATCCCGGGCCTGCTGCACAAGTATCACGGGCGCGTACTGCTGATCACCACCGGGGCCTGCGCCATCCACTGCCGCTACTGCTTCCGCCGTCATTTCCCCTACGCTGATGCTAATGCCGCTACAGGACAGTGGGAAGCCGCGCTGGATTACATCCGTGCGGACACTTCTATCCGGGAAGTCATTTTGAGCGGCGGCGATCCGCTGAGCTTAACAGACCAACGCCTGGCGGTACTCGTGAACCGGTTGGCGGAGATTCCTCACATGCACACTCTGCGAGTCCATACGCGGCTGCCTATCGTGCTGCCTGCGCGGGTGAACGACGCCCTGCTCGTCTGGCTGACCGGCGGCCGTCTCAAGCCGGTCGTGGTCGTACACGTCAATCACGCCAATGAAATTGACGACGCGGTGCGCGCGGCGCTCGGCCGTTTCACCGCCGCGCATGTCCCGTTGTTCAACCAGTCGGTCTTGCTGCGTGGGGTGAATGACTCGGTCACAGCCCTGGCTGATCTCAGCCACGCCCTGTTTAACGCCGGCGTAACGCCTTACTATCTTCACATGCTGGACCGGGTGCAGGGCGCGGCTCACTTCGAGGTGGATGAGGTCGCGGCCTGCCGCTTGCTGGACGAACTGCGTCGAATCTTGCCTGGATACCTAGTGCCGCGCCTGGTGCGTGAGCGGGAAGGCGCGCCAAATAAGCTCCCGGTTCCTACACACCCGCACAACCCACCTAAAAATAGCGCGGATGCTTGACACCCCATTCCTAATCGTTGACCCTAGCGGCAGTGCTTGTGGCATAATTAGTGCACCATATTAAAGACCGCCATGAAGAAAGAAAACGTCCTCCGGCTGATCATCATTGATGACTCCTCCAACGACGCGGAAATGATTACCAACGTGCTGCGCCGCGCCGGTTACGGCGTGCGCGACACGCGCGTCACCGGCGCCGAGGACTTGCAAACGGCCATTGACCAATCTGCGGATCTGATCCTGTGCGCCTCACAGTTGAGTGAATTCAGCCCGCTCGATGCGCTTCGCGTATTGAAGGCGTCGGGCAAGGATATACCTTTTATTGTGGTCTACGACAAGATCAACGATAAAATCATTTTGGAACTCATGCAGGCCGGGGGGCGCGACATGGTACCCAAAGATCAGCCTGAACGCCTGCAGTTTGTTGTGGGACGCGAGTTTAACGACCTCGAAGTGCGGCGCGCCCATCGGCGCATTGACAAAATGTTCCGCGAGAGCGAGAAACACTGCCGCTCATTGCTCGACAGCTCCCGCGATGCGATCGCCTATGTCCATGAAGGCATGCACAGCTACGCCAACGGGGTTTACCTGAACATGTTCGGCTACCAAAGTCTTGAGGATATCGAAGGCACTCCGATCATGGACATGATCGCGGCCGACGATCACCCGCAATTCAAAAATTTCCTGCGTCAATACGCAAAGCAGTCGGAGGGAATGCAAGAGATCAAAGTACAAGGGGTGCGCTCCGATGGCGCCCAATTCAACGTGGGCATGGAATTCACACCGGCCAGTATAGACGGCGAAATCTGTACCCAGATTATTATCCGGGATCTCTCCCTCAGCAGCGAATT
>JAYUCX010000027.1:0-5127 GCA_043740145.1 Gammaproteobacteria bacterium | reverse complement strand
GGCGCCGTCGTCTTGGTATCGCCCATCGGTTATTCCCCGACGGGTGAAGTATTCAACCTCAGCGCCGAGGACGTTGCCACGGCGATTGCTATTGATGCTCACGCGGACAAACTGATCTGCCTGACCGGCGGGCCCGGGATCCTCGATGCGAAAAAGCACCTGCTACGGCAACTCATGTTAAAGGAAGCGGAGCAATTATTAAGTGCCAATCGCGCGCTGGGCGAGGATATCAAACGGCATTTGGCGAGTGCGGTTCAGGCCTGCCGCAACGGCGTGCGACGCGCGCATCTCATCAGCCGCCACACCAGCGGTGCGCTGCTATTGGAATTATTCACGCGCGATGGCATCGGCACCTTGATTGCGGGTGACACCTATGAGGACACGCGCGCCGCCACGATAGACGACGTGGGCGGCATATTGGAACTGATTGCCCCGCTTGAAGAGGAGGGCGTTCTGGTGCGCCGCTCGCGCGAACGCCTGGAGACGGAGATCGAACACTTCACCGTCATGGAGCGCGACGGCATGATTATCGCCTGCGCGGCGCTGTATCCTTATTCCAAAGAGGGCGGTCGCTCCCGGCATCCTGCCTCCCGCGAGGCTAGCACGTCCATGGGCGTCGTGGGTGAACTCGCTTGTCTCGCCGTGCATCCGGACTACCGGGATGCGGGGCGGGGCGGGGCGCTGCTGGAGAATATTGAACGTAAGGCCAAGCAGCAAAAGGTCAAACAACTGTTCGTGCTCACCACCCGCACCGCGCACTGGTTTGTGGAGCGCGGCTTTAAGGCGGCGGACAGCAAGACATTACCGGTGACGCGGCAGGCGTTGTATAACTATCAGCGCAACTCGAAGGTGTTTGTCAAAAAGATAGGTTGAGATCGCGCACGGCTGCGCCGTTCCGGCACCCAGATCTCCCAAGGAGCAAGCCTTGAGCCTCAATTCGAGAGTTGCTGTTCCCGCAACAAGTTTTGCAGGTATTTGCCGGGGATGGCGTAGGTGATGCCGCTCGGTTGGCTCAGTGCCGCTTCCTTGGTGCCCTTCACGAACACCATATTGATGATCCCGTAGACCGTAGAGGGCTTGACCTTTTCGATCACCTTGATGAGCTCCACGGCATAGAGTGGCGGCGCCAGGAGCGTAAGCATCAGCGGCAACAAAACCGCCGTATAATCAAAGGTTTTTGAGCGGCGTAACAGATTTTTATCGTCCATTGATTTTCCCCGGTAACGCTGTAATTGCAGACTATCCTATCCTTAAACGAGGGATGTTATGACGGCCTCCGCAAAATTTATTTAGGGGGGTTCACCAGGAGTTCCCTCAGATGTTCGTGAGAGTTGGCTCAAATTTTTGGAGCCGTGATGATTGCCGGTGCGTTGACTTCGAAGACGCTTCAACTTGGCGCAGGGATAGTGTCATGGCTCTTCATCCCAGCAATAGTGTTGCCGCTGATACATTGGATCGTGGTCTGGCAGGCGGCGACGGACAATCTCACGGAATTGATGGTTGGCGGGGGAGGTTGGCAGTCCAGCCTCTGGCTGGTGGCCGCTTTGCTTATCGTAACCTCCGCGGCGGCGTTGCTGTCCGCCCTGATCGCCTTAAGAGGCGGGAGGCTGCGCTGGTCCGCCCCGCTCTTTATTGCCCTGTCTTTTCCACTGGCTTATCAAGCCCTGTCAGCCGGAACAGAACATCTCATTATTAAATACAACCAGGTTTTTTCGGCGCTGCAGTTCCTATTAAGTAAAGATCGTGCGCATCTCGTCACAGGAGTGGAATTGCAACTGCGTTATTTTATCTTGCATGGCGCGGTAGTGGGCGTAATGGCCCTTACCCAATATCCGTTCTGGTTGGGTTTGTTAAAGCGTGCCGCCGTGCAAAAGAAGCGAGGTCTCTGATGGGGCTGGACGGGATTTATACAGCCGCGCCGCTAAGTGCTATAATACCGCCGGCGTTCAGTAGTGAAAGATAGGTAAGGTGTCTGACGGGGTGAGGGTTAGTGTGAGGACAAAACCAACTAAGGCATCCAAAACAGCCCTTGGTTTCTCAGCAGACGGCACCCCTCTAAATTTTATAACGCAGTTTATCCGCTACGCAGGGGTTGGCGCGATAGGAACCGCCGCCCAATACCTCACGCTGATTCTGCTGGTTCAATTCCTCAAATTCGATCCGCTAACAGCTTCTGTTCACGGTTTCATTGTGGGCGGCTTCGTCAATTACTTCCTAAACTACCGGATCACATTCAAAAGCGATATCCCTCACAAGCAGGCAATACTGAAGTTTTTTGCAATTGCTTTTATAGGGCTCGCCATAAACTCCATGATAATGGCCGTTGCGATTGAATTTTTTAAGCTGCATTATCTGTTGAGTCAGGTGATCGCCACCGGTGTCGTACTGATGTGGACGTTTTTAGGCAACAGGTTATGGACCTTCGGGGGAGCTGGCCATGGAACAAAATCTTAAGCCGGGGCAAGCTGCGGCTGCTGGCATACTGCTGTCGGTAGTCGTGCCCGCCTTCAACGAACAGGCGGTGTTGCATGAATGCCATAGCCGCCTTTCCAAAGTCTTAGACACCCTTGGCGTTCGCGCTGAGATCGTTTTCGTCAACGATGGAAGCACAGACAATACGCCGGAGGTGTTGTACCAGTTGAGGGAGCAGGACCCGCGAGTTGCGGTCGTCGAGTTAAGCCGTAATTTTGGTAAGGAAATTGCGTTAACTGCAGGGTTGGATCATGCCCTGGGTGAGGCGGTGGTGGTGATAGATGCAGATCTGCAGGATCCTCCTGAATTGATTCCAGAACTGATAAAGCAGTGGCAAGACGGCTACGATGTGGTCTATGCGACACGTGTCGCGAGAGATGGTGAAACCTATTTGAAAAAGGCGACCGCAGGCGCTTTTTATCGCCTGATTCAGAACGTCAGCCGGGTCAAGATTCCCGCGGATACCGGCGATTTCCGGCTGCTGAGCCGACGGGCGGTGGATGCGCTCAAACAATTACGGGAACAGCATCGCTTTATGAAGGGCCTGTTCTCCTGGATAGGTTATCCGCAAAAGTCCGTGCCTTACCGCCGTGATCCGCGCTTTGCGGGCGAAACGAAATGGAATTATTGGCGGCTTTGGAATTTGGCCTTAGAGGGCATCACCTCGTTTACCATCGCCCCGCTGAAGCTGGCGTCTTATATAGGAGTGCTCACGTCGTTGGCGGCATTTATCTATGCGCTTAGGGTGATCTACAAAACATTGGTATACGGAGACCCTGTGCAAGGTTATCCCTCATTGATGGTGGTGGTGTTGTTTTTGGGAGGGGTACAGCTCCTCACGCTCGGTGTGATAGGCGAATATCTTGGGCGCATGTTTGACGAGACCAAAGGCAGACCCTTATATTTTACTAAGGCCTATCACCCGCCTAAAGTTCAAGTTTCAACGCGGCTTTAGTATTCGTAACTACCGCGCGGGCACATAAGATGTGCCTACCCTACCCCTGGGATTTGCGCGTAGCGTGCGCCGTGTGCACGTTACCCAACTATCTAACATCATCGTTATTTATGCGCCCCTTATGATGAACAAGACCAACCCCCTGGTATTGATAGATGCCTCGTCTTATCTCTACCGCGCGTTTCACGCGATGCCTCCATTGATGACCTCGAAGGGCCAGCCGACGGGCGCGGTGTACGGCGTCATCAACATGGTGCGCAAGCTGCTGGCCGATTACGATCCCGACTACGTCGTGCTGGTGTTTGACGCCAAGGGCAAGACCTTTCGCGATGACCTCTACCCTGAATACAAGGCGCACCGGCCCGGCATGCCGGATGATCTGAGCGTTCAGATCGAACCGTTGCACGCGATTATACAGGCGCTGGGGTTGCCCATGCTCATGATAGAAGGCGTCGAGGCCGACGATGTTATCGGCACGCTGGCCGCGCAGGCGGCGGCGCAGGGCATCCCCGCACTGATCTCTACCGGCGACAAGGATCTTGCACAACTTGTCAACGAACACGTCACGCTCATCAACACCATGTCGAATCAGGTGCTCGATCCGGCCGGTGTGGAGCAGAAGTTCGGTATTCCGCCCAACCTGATCGTAGATTATCTCACCCTGGTGGGAGACCCCGTAGACAACGTTCCCGGTGTCGCCAAGGTGGGGCCGACGACGGCGGTGAAATGGTTGAAGCAATACGGCTCGCTCGACAACATCATCGCTCATGCCGGTGAGATCAAGGGCAATGTCGGCGAGAATCTGCGCGCCGCGCTGCCGCAACTGCCCACGTCACGCGAGTTGCTCATCATCAAATGCGATGTGCCGCTCGCTGTGTCTGTTACTGATCTTAAGCGGCGTTCCCCAGAACTAGAAACCCTGCGCGAGTGGTACACACGTCTGGAGTTCAAGGGCTGGCTTGCTGAGTTAGACAGACATGTAACGAGTGACAAGAACAATAATCCGCCGGTGACGTACAGGGACGTACTAATGTCGCGGGAGGCAGGAAGCCGGGAGCGACCAACCGCACCACCGCTGCAACACCTGACCTATCAGACTCTTTTTAGTGAGGCAGAGCTTGAGGTTTGGCTCACTAAGCTGGAACAGTCCCCGCTCACTTGCATGAGTGTGCAGACAGGCACTTCTGACGTACAGGGACGTACTAATGTCGCGGGAGGCAGGACGTCGGGAGCGACCGATTACATGCAGGCCAAGATCGTTGGCTTTTCCTTCGCCTTGCCTGATGAGGCCGTTTATATCCCGCTAGGCCACATTTATGCCGATGCTCCGCAGCAATTGTCACTGAATGATGTGCTTAAGCGTCTGCGCCCTTTGCTTGAGGACGCCGCCCGGCCGAAACTCGGACACGATCTCAAATACGCGATGTGCGTCCTGCACAATCACGGAATCACGCTCGCAGGCCTACGTTATGACTCCATGTTGGAGTCCTATGTGCTGGACAGCACGGCGACGCGGCATGACCTCGATTCACTCGCCTACAAATATCTCGGCGGCAGACGTTCCAATTTCGAAGAATTCGCCGGCAAAGGCGCGAAGCAACTTAGCTACAATCAGATCCCCATCGAACAGGCGGCCGCCCACGCAGCCGAAGACGCCACGCTCACCCTGCGGCTGCATGAGACCCTGTGGCCCAGAATCA
>JAYUCX010000026.1:0-2129 GCA_043740145.1 Gammaproteobacteria bacterium | reverse complement strand
CCAGGAGATCGGCGGACGACTGGATAAGAAAATTTCGGTAGTGGTGCGCGCGCCCTGAACAGTCCCGCAGATAGCTGATGAACGCCGTCTCCGCTTTTGCACGCAGTTCGGGTACCAGGCGCGCTGAATAAGTGCTTGCGTCCTGGCCTGCCGCTGCAGCGCGCGCGCTGATTTCCAGGGGTCCGATCAGATGGGCCTCCAGACGCGAGCGAAATTTCTCCAGTGCGGCCATCTGGTCAGGATCATAGTGGCGGCGAAGGCGCTCGACGATGGAGCCGGGCGGTGCAGTACTGGGTAGCAGCACGTAGCGCGCTTGATAAACCCGTAGCAGTGACTGATGCTGGAGATGGCGCAGCATCGCCGGATCGCTACTCTCGAACAGGCTATCTGAATCGATACGCAGATCGTAGACCGACGGCGGTTCGACGCCCGATCGCTCCGCTAGCCCGGCGGCGATCGCATGAATGTCGGCACAGGCGATCATGCCGACGCCCCTAGCAATTCTTCACTCGGGCGATAGACCGATACCCCCACGCCATCTATGACAAACCATTGCTCGATGCGCCAGCGCGACAGCGGAAAGCGTGAGCGACCTTCTTCGGCCTGCAAATAGTTCGGTGCATCCAGTGCGCCCGACATCACCGGGATGTGCTTGATAATAATCTGCGAGACCATCTCGGCATCGAACAGGCTATGCAACAGTCGCGAGCCGCCTTCGACCATCAGGCTTTTGACTCCCCGATTCTCTAGCATGGCCACTAATTCGACGAGATCAACACGTTCTTCCCCACAGCAAACCACGTCCACATGCGGCTTCGCGCGGAGCGCGGCCATCGTATCCTCCGAGGCGCGCCGTGAAACCACCACCAAGGTCGGTAACCCGTCGTTGAGGACCTTGGCTTCAAAGGGCAATCTACCGCTGGAAGCGGGCACGATCCGTAGCGGGTTGGGTCCCTGGACATAACGGACCGTTAGCGCGGGGTCATCGATGCGAATGGTGTTGGCACCCACCATGATCGCGTCGTGCAGTGCACGCTGACCGTGGAACCAAGCCTTGAGTTCGTCGCCATAGAAATTAAATAGCTCCCTGCTGGACGCACTTTGTCCCAGCGACAGCTTCCCATCAATGGTCAACTCTGAAAGGGTGGTAATTTCGATCATAGCAGTTGGATAACGACATGGGTGGCGGCGCTCTATGCATGATTAGTTTGAATGCAGTGCCAATCGTGGGTCTGTGCGCTAGCGAGCTTTGCCTTGGTGGCGCACTACCCTACAGGGCGTCGCCACCGGCAGCAGTATAATGATTACTCACTACGCAGTACCTGCGCCGGCCGTTCTATGGCCTGGGCCTCGCGCACCAGACTCTTGCCGTTGCGCATGATCTGGAGGCGGATCTTTTCGCCGGGTTTGTGACGCGCGATCATGCCCAGGGCCTGGCGCGCATCGCTTACCGGGGTGTTGCCTATGGATACAATCACGTCGCCCGGTTGTAAGTCGGCCTTGTCCGCTGGCCCGCCGCGCAGCAGACCGGTAATCACCACGCCTTGGGTGCCTTGGGGCAGTTTCAGGGCTTCTACGAGGGGGGCGTTGAGTTGTTGTGCCTCGATACCCAGCCAGCCGCGCTGCGGCCGGCCGTGTTGGATGATCTGTTCCATGACGTCCTTCGCCAGGCTGATGGGTATGGCGAAACCGATACCCACGGAGCCACCGCTCTGGCTAAAGATGGCGGTGTTGATGCCGATAAGGTTGCCGTCGGCATCCACCAGGGCACCGCCGGAATTGCCAGGATTGATGGCCGCGTCGGTCTGTATAAAATTCTCGAAGGTATTGATACCGAGTTTGGTGCGCCCGGTGGCGCTGACGATGCCCATGGTAACGGTCTGCCCCACGCCAAAGGGGTTGCCTATGGCGAGCACCACGTCGCCGATGCGGGTCTGTTCGGAGCGCCCTAGGGTGATCACCGGCGGCTTGGGCAAATCGATCTTGAGCACCGCCACATCGGTCTCGGGGTCGCTGCCTATGAGGCGTGCCGGCGCACTGCGCCCGTCGCGCAGAAACACCTGTATCGCGTCGGCGCCATTGATGACATGGTGATTGGTGATAATGTAGCCCTGCTCGCTGAAGATGAC
>JAYUCX010000025.1:0-5174 GCA_043740145.1 Gammaproteobacteria bacterium | reverse complement strand
CTTCCATCAATAACCGTCTGATGGCCCTGCACAAAGACCTGTTTATCGAGTCCAACCCCATTCCCGTGAAGTGGGCGCTCCATCAAATGGGTCTGATCCCGCCCGGCATTCGCCTGCCGTTAACCCCATTGTCCGCGGCCGCTCACGACCGCGTGCGGCGGGCCCTACAACACGCTGATCTAATATAGGTTGCACTATGGTACGTATGAGCAGACTGTTTCCACACTCTATTATTGTTCTCTGCCTGACGGCGCTCAGCGCCTGCAGCACGATCTCCGCCAAGCTGGATGAGATGGGCCAGGACAAGAGAACCGATTATAAAAAAAGCCAGACCCTGCCCCCGCTGGAGGTGCCACCCGACCTCACCAGCTCAACCATAGATGAAAGCCTGGTCGTGCCGGATATCACCCCGTCGGGCAGTGCCACCTTCTCGGCCTACAGCGGGGAGCGCAACGACCCGGCCGCCGCGCGCAGCGAGAACGTGTTGCCCGCGCAAGACAACGTTCGCATGGAGCGCGATGGCGACAAGCGCTGGCTGGTCATCAAGGGCGAGCCGGCGCAGATCTGGCCCAAGGTGCGCGAGTTCTTTATCCAAAGCGGCTTCCTCATCAAACAGGAAGATCCTAAGATCGGCATCATGGAGACCGACTGGATGGAGAACCGCGCCGACATTCCCAAAGACCCGATCCGCTCGGTGCTGAGCAAGGTGTTCGATTCGCTTTACTCGGCCGCGACGCGCGACAAGTTCCGCGTCCGGTTGGAGCGCGGCAAAGAGGATGGCACCACCGAGCTGTATATCTCACACCGTGGCGTAGAGGAAGTGGTGCAGGGCTCATCCACCATCTGGCAGTCGCGCCCCTCCGATCCGGAACTCGAGGTCGAGATGTTGAACCGGCTGGTCGTGTCGTTTGGCGTGGATGAACAAAGGGCCAAGACGTTGCTCGCCCAAGGCGCACCTGAGCGTCCACGCACCGTGCTCACACGCGATGCCGGTGGTCAGGCTGCATTAACGGTCGAGGAAGATTTCTCGCGCGCCTGGCGGCGCACCGGACTCGCCCTCGATCGCGTCGGCTTCACCGTCGAAGACCGTGACCGCTCGCGCGGCCTGTATTTCGTGCGTTATGCCGATCCGCTTAAGGATGATAAAAAAGACGAAGGGTTTCTATCGAAATTGAAATTCTGGGGAGGCAAGGATGACAAGACTATTGCTGAGCAATACCTGGTCAGCCTGATCAGCGCCGAGTCCAAGACGCGCATCGTGATACTCAACAAAGACGGCAAGCCCGAGAATTCAGAGACCTCCAACCGCATCCTGGCCTTGCTTGAAGAGCAGTTGAAGTAAGGGCACCTCTAAAAATGCGTCTTTTGTCTTTATGCTGCGTTGGAATTCTGCTCGAAATGCTCATGTACTGGCGTGTACACTGCGCTTTCTCGCAGACTTCCGCCTTGCCTAAAGACAAAATCCACTATTTTTAGAGACGCCCTTAAGTCGGCTTCCCGTGCGCTTCGCCTGCCTGGGCAGCGGTAGTCGCGGTAACGCGCTGCTGATCGAGCACGGCGACAGTTGTGTGCTGGTGGACTGCGGCTTTACTCTGGCGGAGACCGAGAGACGCCTGGCGCGGCTCGAGAAATCGGCCGAACAGCTCACCGCCATCCTCGTCACCCACGAACACGCCGATCACGTAGGCGGGGTGGGCCTGTTGGCGCGCAAATATTCTCTGCCGGTGTGGATGACGCCCGGCACCTGGTCGCCCGCCCGCTTTGGCGACATTCCTCGATTAAACTTTTTCAGCAGCCACACGCCGTTTGCCCTGGGCTGCCTACAGATACACCCCTTTCCGGTACCACACGATGCCCGCGAACCCGCTCAGTTTGTATTCGATGACGGGCGTCATCGCGCAGGCCTTCTGACGGACACCGGCCGCAGCACGGCGCACATCGAAGAGATGTTGAACCGCTGCGATGCGCTGCTCCTGGAATGTAACCACGATCCGGCGATGCTTGCTAACGGCCATTACAGCGCAAGCCTGAAACAGCGCGTCGGCGGACCGTTGGGGCATCTTTCCAACGACCAGGCCGCGCAACTGCTGGCGCGTCTGGATCATTCACGGCTGCAGCACGTCGTCGCCATGCATCTTAGCGAGCACAACAATACCCCTCAGCTTGCGCGCCGGGCACTCTGCGAGGCGCTGCGCTGCACGGAAGAAGAGGTGATCGTGGCGGACCAGCGCGCCGGACTGGCCTGGCAGGTACTGGCATAGCCACTTGTTATGAGCATTAGCCGAGCGTTGAGAATTTTGCTAAAATTCACACTTGTTCCAGCCTGATAAAACCCAGACCTAGACCCATGCTGCAACTTCGAGGTGCACCTGCCCTCTCCGCCTTCCGCCTCGAGAAGCTGCTTAACCGGTTGCGCCAGGCGGTCCCCAGGCTCAGGCAGGTTCATGCCGAATTTCTCCATCTCGTAGACCTGGACGTCGCCCTTACCCCTGAAGAACACGAGCGGCTTATCCGACTTCTGAACTATGGCGGTTCAGGGACGGAGGCTGACCCCGCAGAGGGTGCGTCGTTGCTCATGGTGCCGCGTTTTGGGACCCTCTCCCCGTGGTCCAGCAAGGCCACTGACATCGCCCATCGCTGCGGCCTGAACAAGATCAAGCGCATTGAGCGTGGTTTGATGTATGGCTTCACGGCGAGCGGCTCACTGCTGACTAATCAGGAACTCGACCTGATCGCACCGCTTATCCACGACCGCATGACGCAGCAGTTGTTGAGCGATCCCTCCGCCGCGCGACACCTCTTCCGGAAGGCGGAGCCCGCACCGCTGACCACCGTGGATGTGCAGGGCTTGGGCCGCTCGGCGCTGTTCAATGCCGATCAAAAAATGGGCTTGGCGCTATCGTCTGATGAAATCAACTATCTTTTGGAATACTTTGCGGCGGTCAAACGCAATCCCAGCGACGCCGAGTTGATGATGTTCGCGCAGATGAATTCCGAACACTGCCGGCACAAGATTTTTAACGCCGACTGGATCATTGACGGCGAGCCGCAGGCACTCTCTCTGTTCGCCATGATTCGTAACACCTACCAGAAAAATCCGCAGGGCGTTCTCTCGGCCTATAAAGACAATGCCGCGGTCATGCAGGGTTCCAAGGCGGGGCGGTTCTTTCCAAATCCGCAGAATCAAGAATATTCCTCCCGCGCGGAAGATACGCATATCTTGATAAAGGTGGAAACCCACAATCACCCCACGGCAATTTCGCCCTTTCCGGGTGCGGCCACCGGCAGCGGTGGCGAGATCCGCGACGAAGGCGCCACCGGTCGCGGCGCCAGGCCGAAGGCAGGCCTGTGCGGATTCTCGGTCTCGCATCTGCGCATTCCTGAATTTTCGCAATCGTGGGAAACGGAAAATTACGGCAGGCCGCAACATATCGCGTCGAGCCTGGAGATCATGCTGGAAGGGCCGATCGGCGCGGCGGCGTTTAACAATGAATTCGGCCGCCCGACTATCTGCGGCTATTTCCGCACCTTCGAGATGCGCGTTCCGACCGAAAGCGGTTTCGAGTGGCGCGGCTATCACAAGCCTATCATGCTGGCCGGCGGTCTCGGCAATATCCGCGCGCAGCATGTTGAAAAAGACACCATCCCCCCTGGGGCGACGCTCATCGTACTGGGTGGGCCGGCGATGCTGATCGGCCTGGGCGGCGGTGCGGCCTCGTCCATCGCCGCCGGCACGGGCGATCAGTCGCTGGACTTCGCCTCGGTGCAGCGCGACAACGCCGAAATGCAGCGCCGCTGCCAGGAGGTGATAGACCGTTGTTGGCAGATGGGCGATGACAATCCAATCATCTCCATCCACGATGTGGGCGCGGGCGGCCTGTCCAATGCGCTACCGGAGTTGGTCAACGACAGCGGGCGCGGCGCGCGCATCGAACTGCGCAAGATTCTGAACGACGATCCGGGCATGTCGCCCATGCAGCTCTGGTGCAACGAGGCGCAAGAGCGTTACATGCTGGCGGTTGCGGGTAAGCGAGTCGCCGGGTTTGAGGCACTGTGCGCGCGGGAGCGCTGCCCTTACGCCGTGGTCGGCACGGCCACTGAGGAGCAACAGTTGATTCTGAGCGATGCTCATTTTCAAACTACGCCGATAGACATGCCGCTCCCGGTGCTGCTGGGCAAACCGCCCAGGATGGTGCGTAACGTCACGCGGATTGCGCCGGTAAAAACCCGTTTCGACACGCACGGGCTCGACCTGCACGAGGCCGCATTGCATGTGCTGCGCTTTCCCGCCGTGGCGAGCAAAGGTTTCCTGATCACGATAGGCGATCGCACAGTGGGCGGGCAGGTTGCCCGCGATCAGATGGTAGGGCCGTGGCAGGTGCCGGTGGCCGATGTAGGCGTCACCGCCACCGGTTTCGACGCGTACACCGGCGAGGCGATGGCCGTCGGCGAACGCACGCCGCTGGCGCTGCTCAATCCCACCGCCTCGGGGCGCATGGCGGTTGGCGAGGCGATCACCAACATCGCTGCTGCCCGCATCGCGACGATCTCCGATATCAAACTCTCCGCCAACTGGATGGCTGCCGCAGGTCATCCGGGCGAAGACGCCGCGCTGTTTGATACGGTGCGAGCCGTGGGCACGGAGCTATGCCCGCGCATCGGCATTGCAATACCCGTCGGCAAGGATTCGCTCTCCATGAAAACCCTGTGGCGCGACGGCGACGTCACCAAGCTTGTCACCGCACCGCTGTCGCTGATTGTGAGCGCCTTTGCACCCGTGCTCGATTGCCGCAAGACGCTTACGCCGCAGTTACGCAGTGACCGGGGCGAGACCGCGCTGATCCTGGTTGATCTTGGCATGGGAGAAAACCGGCTGGGCGGTTCGGCGCTGGCGCAGGTCTACAATCGCCTGGGGGGAGAGTCGCCGGACTTGAATGATCCGGCCCTGCTGAAATCCTTTTTTACCGCGATACAACGGCTCAACGAGCAAGACTTGCTGCTTGCCTATCACGACCGCTCGGACGGCGGTCTGTTTGCGGCGGTCTGTGAAATGTCCTTTGCCGGGCACACCGGTGTCACCGTGCACCTCGACGGCATTGACGGCAATACCTGCGCGGCGCTGTTCAGTGAAGAGCTGGGCGCCGTTTTGCAGGTACGCATGGCGGATAAGGAAC